>VBAQ01000151.1:0-13592 GCA_005883765.1 Bacteroidota bacterium | reverse complement strand
GCCACCCGCATGTAGCACTGTCATTACTACTTCCAAAGCGCTACGCCTTTCTTTTGCCATTATCCCGGTTGGGATGCCGCGGCCGTCATCCTGCACAGAAATAGAATTGTCTTCATGGATCGTAACAATAATATTTTTGCAATAGCCGACCAAAGCCTCGTCAATGGAATTGTCCACTACCTCGTAAACCAGGTGATGCAGACCTTTTTCGCTGATGTCGCCAATGTACATGGCAGGTCGCTTGCGAACCGCTTCTAAACCTTCTAATACCTGGATACTTTCTGCACCGTAACCATTGGTGGCCTGTACTATTTTTTCGTTTATTTCTACATTCATAAAAGGGGGAAAATCCTGTCGTTTTTCAACTTTCCGAAGGAATTCTTCGGGCAAAAAATCATGACCTGCAAATGTACAAAATATACGCCGTTTGTGAGGTTTTTAAGACAAGAATTATCAAGGTTTTTTCATCAAATTTTGACTAATTATTTGCTATAAAAAAAATGACTGAAACGGCTAAATTTTTCAGTCATCATTTCAATTATTTTATGAGGCAATCAACACTTCATTTCTTCACTATCTGCGCTACCATTACCGCCTCAGTACAGATCTTTCCTCCTGAATAAACTGTTCCTTTCATTTCGACGATACCACGTCGGATGGGCGCAAGCAGTTCCATTTTCAACAATAGTGTGTCGCCCGGCCGCACCATGTTTTTGAACTTGCAATTATCGATCTTTAAGAAGTAGGTATCATATTGACCTTCTCCAGCAAGATTGATAGCTAATATACCGCCTGTTTGTGCCAGCGCCTCCACTTGCAACACGCCTGGCATCACTGGATTACTTGGAAAGTGGCCCTGGAAGAACCATTCATTAAATGTGACGTTTTTCACCCCTACAATGTGCTTATCGCTAATCTCAATGATCTTATCAACAAGTAAGAAAGGAAAACGATGTGGTAATTTATTTTCGATGTATTGCAGATCATAGACAGGTGCCTTGGACGGATCATAACAAGGAGTTGCAAGAGTGTTCTTGTTTTTTCTAATGTAGTGTTTGATCTTTTTTGCAAATTCTACATTACTGCTGTGCCCCGGTCTGTTGGCAATAATGTGCGCCTTAACGGGGTAGCCAACCAGGGCCAGATCGCCTACTACGTCCAACAGCTTATGTCGGGCAGGTTCATTGGGAAAACGCAATTCAATATTATTTAGATAACCTTCACTCTTAACTTCGATCTTTTCTTTTCCAAAGACTTTTGCGAGCCTCGACATTTCCTTGTTATCGATTGGTTTGTCAACCACAACGATAGCATTATTGAAGTCCCCACCCTTGATCAGGTTATTATCCAAAAGCATTTCCAGCTCATGCAAAAAACAGAAGGTGCGGCATGGGGCGATCTCGTTTTTAAAATCATGGATATGTTTCAGGCCGGCATGCTGCGTTCCCAATACTGGCGAATTAAAATCGATTAATGTGGTTACAGAGTATTCATTTGCCGGTACGGCGATCAATTCTACATTTTTCCTTTCATCTTTGTGCAGGATATTTTGGTCAAGAGTATACCAAGATTTTTCTGCATCCTGTTCTTCTACGCCAGCCTTTTCAATGATCTCTACAAAAGGCTCAGAGCTTCCATCCATGATCGGTACCTCAGGGCCGTTTAATGAAATGAGAACGTTATCAACGCCCATCCCTACCAAAGCCGCCAACACATGTTCAACTGTATTTATTTTCATCCCGTTACTTTCCAGCGTTGTACCACGGCTGGTGTCTGTTACGAGGTCGCAATCTGCTTTAATAATGGGTTCACCTGTAAGGTCGACGCGCTGAAATTGTATTCCGAAGTTTGGAGCAGCAGGCTTTAAGATCATGTCGACCAGCACACCTGTGTGGATTCCGGTGCCAGCAATGCTAACCTCTGACTGGAGAGTATGCTGCTTGTCAGGATTAAAACTCCTGGTCATATTCTCACCAATATAAGCGTTCTTTTTCGTTTCAGCTATCATGCAAACAAAGATAGGGAGAAGTATCTTTAGTCGATAGTCATTACGCCACTGGTCATCTTCCGTGTTTTCGGTTTACGTACAGACAAGTCGCCGGGCTTTGCGTCGGCCGCATCTTATGAAACGACTTCGTTATAGTAAAAATTGAATTGTAGTAAAACTTAAACCCTTTCTTCCATTAATTGCTTGACCAATGCCTCCAGTTCTTTCACTCTTTTTTCCAATTCAGGGAGATTACGGTTGAGTGCCTGGCTGCGGAGGGCAGCCGTATAATCATGCGCAGGGGAACCAGTAACTGCCTTACCTGGTTCAACAGATTTAGTCACTCCACTTTGTGCATTTATCTTAGCACCGTCGCCAATTTGCAAATGTCCTACAATACCGGCCTGTCCTCCGATCATAGCTCCTTTGCCAATTTTTGTACTTCCGCTTACGCCTGCCTGTGCAGCAATTACTGTGCTGTGGCCCACCTCAACATTGTGTGCAATTTGAATCAGGTTGTCAAGTTTTGCGCCTGCCCTGATAATTGTTGAACCAATCGTAGCCCTGTCAATGGTGGTGTTAGCGCCGATTTCCACATCGTTTTCTATCACCACATTTCCCATTTGCGGCACTTTTTTGAAGCTTCCGTCTGGTTGTGGAGCAAATCCAAAACCATCGCTGCCAATCACCGCACCTGCATGAATGATCACCTGGTCCCCGATCACACAATCCTTATAAATTTTCACGCCGGGATGGACGATTGTGTTATCACCGATCTTCACATTGTCCCCAATAAATGAATTGGGAAATATCTTGGTGTTGTTTCCCACTCTTACATCCTCACCGAGGTATGCAAATGCCCCAACAAAAACATTTTTACCGTAACTCGCTGTTTTCGCAATATAGCAAGGCTGCTGTATGCCGTTCAATTGTTGGGTTACCATTTCCTGGTATTTGGAAAGAAGAGCGGCAAAAGCTGAGTACGCATCGGGTACGCGGATCAGAGTCGCATCCACACGCTGTCTCAATTCCAATGCATCATTGATAATAATAACTGAAGCGCCGGTCGTGTATAAGTATTCTTCATATTTCGGATTGGCCAAAAATGCAAGCTGGCCATTCTTCGCTTCTTCAATTTTTCCAAATGATGAAACTGTTGCATTGGCATCACCTTCGATTTCACCATTTATTATCAATGCTATTTGCGACGCGGAAAAATTCATTTTCTGGTTATTAGTTCCTCGTTGCTGGTTATTTAACCAACAACTTAGAAACGATAGTAACAAATGTAATATTTTTTAACAGGGCCGGACAGTTGCTGATGAATAAGTGCATTGTCGATTTGAGAAATATCCTTGACGCTGCCATCTTTGAATAGGATATTTATTCTCTCATCGCTTGGATCGTAAGTTGTATTGATCGCCTCGCCTGTGAAAACAAAATAGCCAGCTTCGTTCTCAGTAATGGGTAAGCGTTCTGAAACTTCACATTTTTTTTCTCTCACAACTTTTTCGTCAAATGGCTCAGCCTGCAATCTTATCTTTAACAAACGCCGGTCAACCAAAGAACGACAAAGCATAGAAAGTATTTTATCGGGATGGGTGCTCCAGTTTTTGATTGTACACATTACATCATAGTCGTCAAGATTGCAGAAAACATCCAAATGCTGCTGTACAGGCTGATTTTCGTTTGCATTATTTAAGAAAAAATTTAACGCATCTGTGGCAGCAACGGTGGGAACACCATTACTCAAAAGATCCTTCGCTCTCTGGACGATCTTTACCAATAACATTTCCGCACTCACTACAGCTTTATGCAGATAAACCTGCCAATACATTAACCTTCTTGCTACAAGAAATTTTTCGATAGAATAAATTCCCTTCTCTTCGATCATGAGTTCATCGTCTTTTACAACCAGCATTTTTAGAATGCGATCGTAACTTATCACTCCTTCGGCCACACCAGTAAAAAAACTATCCCTGGATAAATAATCCATCCTGTCGACGTCAAGTTGACCGGAAACGAGCTGATGCAGAAAATGTTTGTGGTATTTGTTTCTGAAAATGTCAATAGCCGTTTCGAGCTGACCGTTATATTCCTGGTTCATGGTTTGCATGATCAGTAATGAAATGTCCTCGTGATTCACGTCATGGATCAATTCATTTTCCAACGCATGTGAGTAAGGTCCGTGACCAATGTCGTGTAAAAGAATCGCGATCCTGGCACCGAGTTCTTCTTCTGGTGTAATAGTCGTGCCCTTATTTTTTAATTCACTGAGAGCGGAACTCATCAGATGATAAGCTCCGAGCGAGTGATGCAATCGTGAATGGACGGCACCGGGATAAACCAAATGAGCAAAAGCCATCTGGTGAATGCGACGAAGGCGCTGATAATAGGGATGAGCGATAATACTCAGGATTAGCGGGTGGTCAATAGTAATAAAGCCATACACGGGGTCGTTGATTATCTTCCGAACAAACGCCATGCTGTTGTGTTTTTGTTAAACCGCTTTTTGAGGCAGTCGGCAAAACTACAATAGCTGGGTTTAATAAACTAAATTTGACGACTGACAACATTGGTCAAAGATCAAGGCGGAGAACTAAATTCAACCAGCAGTTCAAAATTGTAAATTTAAAATCGAATGGCAGTTGCTAAAATTCTTTGGGTAGATGATGAGATCGAAAGCTTGCAATCACAAAAATTATTTTTAGAAGGAAAAGGTTACGAAGTACAAACGTTGACCAATGGTTTCGATGCAATAGATTATGTAAAGGAAAACCCTGTGGATGTGGTGTTGATCGACGAGACGATGCCGGGGATTACCGGGCTCGAAACGCTCGCAAAGATCAAAGAAGTGAATGGCTCGCTGCCCGTGGTGTTGATCACAAAAAATGAAACGGAGAATTTGATGGATGAAGCCATCGGCAGCCAAATCAGCGATTATTTAATTAAGCCTGTAAATCCTAACCAGGTTTGGCTGAGTTTGAAAAAGATCATTGATAACCGGCGATTGGTCGCAGAAAAAACGACGACCGCATACCAGCAGCAGTTTCGCAATTTATTCATGGCGTTGAACAGTAATCCTGATTACAACGAATGGATGGATATTTATAAAAAACTGGTGTACTGGGAACTTGAAATGCAAAAAAGTGATTCGCCGGAAATGCAGGAAGTATTGCAACAGCAAAAAAGTGAAGCGAATACAGAGTTCTTCAAATTTGTTTCAAGAAATTATGCCTCGTGGATAAATCCTAAAAGTGGCAATGGCCCCGTGATGAGCCATAACATGTTTCAATTCAAAGTGCTTCCTCATGTCGAAAAAGGAACGCCTTTATTTTTTATCCTGATCGATAATCTGCGATTTGATCAGTGGAAGGCTATACAACCCATATTCGCAGAAAGTTTCCGGATACTCGAAGAAGATACTTTCTACAGTTTATTGCCAACGGCAACTCAATACGCACGAAATGCAATTTTTGCCGGCATGCTCCCCGTCGAAATTGAAAAGAAATTTCCGGCGGAATGGAAGAATGATGACGAACAGGGAGGAAAGAATTTGAACGAAGAACAATTCTTTAAGACCCAGTTAAAAAGATTGGGGAAAGAAACACTTCGATACTCTTACACAAAAGTTTTAAATAACCAGGCAGGACTCGATCTGGTAAATAATATCCATAACCTTTTGAACAATGACATCAATGTGATCGTGTACAATTTTGTAGATATGCTGAGCCATGCACGTACCGAAATGGAAGTGTTAAAAGAACTGGCAGGAGATGAAATGAGCTATAGGAGCATTACTACTTCATGGTTTGAACATTCGCCCCTGCACCAGGCATTAAAAAAAATAGCTGATAAAAATATTAAAATTGTTTTGGCCACCGATCACGGCAGTATCCGGGTAAAAACTCCTTATAAGGTTGTGGGAGACAAACAGACCACGACTAATCTCCGCTATAAGCATGGTCGCAACCTGGCTTATGAGCCAAAAGAAGTGCTTGCTTTTCGCGATCCAAGGGAAGCAGGATTGCCGGTGCCTACTGTCAACTCATCGTTCATTTTTGCGAGGGAGGACGGTTATCTTTGCTATCCTAACAATTACAACTATTACGTGAACTACTATCGCAATACTTTTCAGCACGGTGGCGTCAGCCTTGAAGAGATGATCGTACCGGTGATAAAAATGCAGAGTAAGTGAAACTACTCGTTCCCTAAAAAGGAACATAGATTGTTGTGTTCTCACATTTGTGGAAAAGTATTAAAGCCGTAATTCTCTTATCACTTAGCTTCGCACTAGTAAGAATTTCTAAATTATAAAACAATAAAGGCCCTTTAGAGATTTGGATTTATGAAATATACGCAAACCACACTCGATAAGCTGGAAAAAATTGTTGAAGAAGCAGGATATGTGATACGTTATGAGCGGGGGACCTTTCAGAGCGGCTACTGCATTCTTGAACAAAAGAAAGTGGTCGTTTTAAATAAATTTTTGCAAACGGAAGGCCGCATAAATACTCTTATTGATCTCATTCCCCAGTTGGATATCCAGCCTGGCCTCCTCTCCGACGAATCGCGGAAATTGTATACAGACATCACTTCAAATTTAGAAACCAAAGGCAGCGCTCATTAAAATTTCGCACGAGATAGCTGCTACATCCTTTGAGTTTCGGATTTCTCACTTCCTATCTCCTACTTCCTATTTCGAATTTCTTATTTCGTATTTTTATTTGTGACTTATCCTCCGCTCAAAATAACCTTCCTGGGTTCGGGCACAAGCAGCGGCGTTCCGATGATTGCCTGTAGTTGCGAGGTCTGTACATCTCCCAATAAAAAAGACAAGCGTCTTCGACCAAGCATCATGGTAGAATCAGCAACCACAACTATAGTTGTAGATACCACGCCGGATTTTCGCTACCAGATGCTAAGGGAAAACGTAAAAAATGTGGACGCCATACTATTTACCCATCCACACAAAGACCATATTGCTGGCCTGGATGACGTGAGGGCTTTTAATTTTTTCAATAAGAGAAAAATGAATGTGTATGCAAACTCGCTCACCGAGGAAGCATTAAAAAGAGAATTCGGATATGCATTTTCAGATAAAAAATACCCTGGCGTTCCCGATCTCGAGCTGAATACTATTACCCTGGAACCCTTTTCAATCGGTGACATGGGTATTGTTCCGATCCAGGTGTGGCATCTGAAAATGCCTGTACTTGGATTCCGTTTTGGAAAATTTACTTATGTAACGGACGCAAATCGGATCGATGATGACGAATTGAAAAAGATCAAAGGAAGTGAAGTTTTCGTGGTTAATGTTCTAAGAAAACAATCCCATGTGTCACATTTCAGCCTGGGCGAAGCCATTGACCTTGTACAAAGATTGAAGATACCGACCGTGTATTTTACTCACATCTCACACCAACTGGGGCTTCATCACACTATTGAGGCCGAATTGCCGGAAAATATTCACCTGGCGTATGACGGGTTAGTATTAAATGTCTGAATCAAAAAAAATTTTCAGTATCACTGTTCGGTGAAAAAATTCCGTTACCTTGCATAGCCTTTAGCGATTGCGCTTGCGGAAAACAGTTGGACCACGCTTGCTTGCTAATATGATGTATAAAAGGTGATGCCATCTCGGGCCGTTTTATCGGATGAGATGGCATCACAATTTCATTAAGTTTTGTTTTATGAATTTTCAACCATCAGAGTTAACACAACAAATTAGCCACGCAGCAAAAGATTTTGCAAATCAATATATAAAGCCGCACGTGATGGAATGGGATGAAAGCCAGGAGTTTCCTGTTCATGTTTTTAGAGAATTAGGAAAGCTTGGGATGATGGGAGTACTGGTGCCGGAAGAATATGGGGGCGCGGGAATGGGTTACTTTGAGTATAAGACGGTGATTGAAGAGATCTCGAAAGTTTGTGGATCAATTGGCTTGAGCGTTGCCGCGCACAATTCACTTTGCACAGGTCATATTATGACCTTTGCCAATGAAGAACTAAAGAAAAAATATTTACCCAAGTTGGCAAGCGGGGAATGGATTGGCGCATGGGGGTTGACGGAACCCAATACCGGCAGTGACGCGGGCAACATGAAATGCACTGCGACAAAAAATGGAAATGACTGGGTGATCAATGGAACAAAAAACTGGATCACGCATGGGAAAAGTGGCGATGTTGCGGTGGTCATATGTCGTACAGGAGAACCCAGAAAAAGTGGCAATGCTACGGCTTTTATTGTGGAAAAAGGCACTCCTGGTTTTAGCGGCGGAAAAAAAGAAAATAAACTCGGTATGCGGGCCAGCGAAACAGCAGAAATGATCTTTGATAATTGCCGTATTCCTGACGCGAACAGGATGGGTGAGGTGGGTGACGGCTTCCGTCAAGCGCTGAAAGTGCTTGACGGGGGAAGAATTTCCATTGCTTGCCTGGCTCTAGGCATTGCCAAAGGTGCTTACGAGGCCTCGTTGCAGTACTCGAAAGAGCGCTACCAGTTCGATAAACCAATTTCAAGTTTCCAGGGAATTTCATTCAAACTTGCCGATATGGCTACAGAGATAGAAGCAGCAGAATTATTGACATTGCAGGCCTGTGATCTCAAAAATCGCAGCGAAAACGTAACAAAGGCGGCGGCGATGGCGAAATATTATTCGGGGGAAGTTGCGGTAAAAGTTGCGAATGATGCTGTACAGATATTTGCCGGCTATGGCTATACAAAAGATTTTCCTGTTGAAAAATATTATCGTGACGCCAAGCTTTGCACAATTGGCGAAGGCACAAGTGAAATTCAGAAAATAGTTATTTCAAGAGAAGTTCTGCGCTGATCTTGCAACAGATAAATTTGTAACACCGCTTTACTTTTCTACGGTCGTATTTTGCGAGTGAGCTTTTCCAATTATTCTTTTTTGAACACGCAAAGGAAAAACCTGGGCTTGCCTTTAGTTTCAAACGTTTCGGGATAACCATCGCCCGAAAGGTTATAACAAATTGTCAGCCGCCAGGCTTTAAGTTTATACCTTGCTGTAAAATGTTTTCCTGCATTCACTCCTTCCCTGCCATAAATGTCCATTTTATAATCCCGGTACCTCACGACGCCTTTATCAACGCTTTCAGCAATAAACGTGTATGTGCTGTCACTAATAATTAGCTTTTGTTTTTCAAAGGCGGCATGCGGCAGCGATGTGCCACCAATTTCTTGTTTGATCGGCACCCAGGTGCCGTTTAGTTCGTCCAACCTCGCTACCGCATTTGGAGATGAAATGGTTTTCGTGCTGGTGCAATTGTAACCAATGATCAGAAGGAGAATGCATGCTATTAGCCGCACAAGTTTTGGTTTTTAAAAAGTAAGGTTGACGAACAGCTAAAGATACGCCGCAGCCGTTCTTCAGGGAAAATTTATTGCGCTCTTATTGATGGTACCGTCGACCGCTCGTTAAAGGCAAATCGAGACAAAGAGTTCCGAAAGAAGTTCGAAGCCCCGGCCAGTTTTGTTTGTGGGTGCTGCTGCGTTTATAAAACGATGCTTTAGCAAACTAGAAAAGCACACGCCTGTCGACTCAGAACTCCCGACTCTGGACTCAGAACTTAAGAAAGTGCCGGGTTAAAAATAATAGAGGAGCGGCCTTCTAATTTACTTGCCCATCTGCCTTAAAAAGGCCACATGAGAAGCGATAGCATATCGCACATTCCTGAATTCAATATAGTTAATGCCGTGTTTCTCGCAGAGCGTTTTAATGATCTCGCGAAGAGCGGGGTAATGTACGTGGGATATTTTTGGAAATAAGTGATGCTCGATCTGAAAATTCAATCCGCCTACAAGCCAGGTAACCAGTTTATTTTTTGTGGCAAAGTTGGCCGTAGTCTTTAACTGGTGAATAGCCCATTCGTCTTCCATTTTTCCAGTCTCAGGATCAGCTACAGGGAAAGCCGTATGTTCAACAGTGTGCGCAAGCTGGAAAACCAGGCTGAGCACAAATCCTGCCACCAGCGTAAAGATTGTAAAACTAATTAGCCATGATTGAAACCCTACCATATAAACAGGTAAACCCACAAATAAGAAAAGATGAACCAATTTGAAACCCCAGAAAATAAAATGGTCGCTTAGTTTCATTTTCTTGACCGGCATGTTGCCAATCTTGCCTCTGAAATATTTTTTATAGTCAAAAAGAAATACCCAGAATACATACAGCAGGGAGTAAAGCACCCAGAAATACAAATGCTGGTACTTATGCAACTTGTATTTTTTTTGCGTGCTGCTCATGCGGAGCCACGGCTGAATGTCGATATCATCGTCCACACCATCCACATTTGTATACGCATGATGAATGATGTTATGCTTCATGTTCCACATAAAGCTGTTACCGCCGAGTATGTTCAATGAAAAAGCAGCGAGCTTATTCAGCCATTTATACTTGCTGAAGCTGCCATGTGCGCCGTCATGCATTACATTAAAGCCAATGGCCGCCACAAGGCCACCTAATAATACGCTTTCCAGTACCTGCCAGAATACAGCAGGAGTAAAAAATACAAGATGAATGTAAACGAGAATAAAACTCACCATTAATATCAGAGCCTTGATGAAAAGCTGGTAATTACCGGTAGTCGAACGGCCCACTTCAAGAAAGTACTCGCTGATCTTGGCCTTCATTTCTGAATGGAAGGATTGGTGGATATTGGAAAATTTTGGAATATTCATAACGTCGTTTTATAAACGAGCAATCTGCAAACGTACACTAATAAAACCAATACCACGGAATATTTGTTGGTGCGCGGGAGCTATTTAACATTGCGCAAAAAAGTAGCCAAGGACCCCTGACAGTGAAAAATAAAAACACTTATCCGGGTTATAAGAGCTACCTTTACATGTAGTTGAGTTCTTATTCTGCAAAACTTTTCGGGTGCTTCCCGGATCTTTAAATAAAAAAACATTGGCATGACAAACGATGCGATTATTAAGCAAATAGAGGCAGAAGGTAATGCAGACAAACCGTTGAACATTCATTTCAGACAACGTGATACCATCAGGGGTTTATTTATCAAAGGATATGATTACAAAGATCTGCGATCAAAAAACCTGTGGCGAATAGTCACCAACGCCAACATTGAAAAATGGCAAAAGACAAAAGATATAAATCTTGCCCGCATATTTAATGGTGTGGAGTTTACCAGGCTTTCTGAAGTAATCTGATTTTTTTCTTCATTCAATTTCAACATCATGTTCATCCACACATGGAATAAATATCTGCCCGTCATCAAGATTCTTCTTAAGCGATCTTTGAAAGAAGAGCAAAAGCTCGATATGAATAAGAGCGATTTCGAAAGAGCGGCCGGCGGCAAAAAAATGAAACTTACATTTTCTGTTGAAGTGGTCAAGGGCAGGATAAGGGGCCCGGAAAGTCCGTCGTTGCTGGCCAAGGATCTGGTTGAGGCATTGGCACAGGATGAAACAACCAATAGCTTCATACGTCAAAGTGAACTCGGGTTTACCATGAACAGTAGTTTTCAGTTAGTGATCAGGAACAACACACCCCCTCCAGAACCGGTGGAACAAACTGAAGAAACAACTGCACAAGGGGGAGAAGAGAAAGACGGTAGTTCAGATGTCGGATGAGCTTAGTAATCAGACTTACATCGCACTGCATTTCTGCATGAACTGCCGCAAATAATAACTAACTTTTACAGAGAGAGCTGCCTGCAATTGTTCATTCATCTTTGAATCAGAGCTTTCCAGGATTTTTTTCACATGCTGTTCGAGTTGTTTTTTTAATTCCAGGGAAAACTTTGACACCCGCATCTGGAAAACATTTTCCTCGTTGTTGCGCTCAATGTTGCGAACAGAGTTCTCGAACTGGTCAAAGACGTGACCATAAAGCCTTGCGGCCTCGTTATTGAATTCGACGATCGTTTTATCAGTATCTTCTTTCATGATCACACTCACAGCAAATCTACCGTTGCCATTTTGAGATAACTAATGCGCCATATATTGGGGAAAGAGTAAACTACAATCGCGTTTCGTGAACCACGATCAAGGTATTAGGCCAATTTTACATTTACTGCGTTGGCTCCCTTTGGTCCCATTTCAACTTCAAAGGTCACAACGCTGTGTTGCTGTATCGGCTCGGCGCAGCTATTGATATGCACGAAAACACTTTCACCGGATTGCTGGTCCCTGATAAATCCATAGCCTTTATCTTCACTGAAGAAGGTTACTTTTCCTTTTCGAATAAGATCCTTGGGATCGACGGGTTTTTGCTTAGGTACACCGATTTCGATGTCCTCAACATTTACAATGATCTTTTTTTTGGGGTCAGGTGGTGTCGATGTTATATTCCCGTTCTCGTCCACGTACGCCATCATATTTTTAAGATCTCCGCTCTTGGAATTTTCTTTTCTTTCTTTCTTTCTTTCTTCTTTTTCCTTCCTGGCTTTTTGTTTTTGCTTTTCTCTCTCTTTCTTATTCCATGTTTCCTGTGATTTACCCATAGTTCATTTTTTTGTTTTTAATGTTTTTAATTCGCGAAGATACGCCAATTTTCGGGTAGCGAGGCAAACGCAAGCTGATCCCTGTTTCGGTCGCAGGAGAAAAGAAAGTAAGAGCCCGAATCATCCAGACGAAAACAAAGAACCAATAGGAGTGCTTGTTGTTGAAAGGCAAGAGGGGATAATTCATAAGCGCTTGCCTCTTTGTATCATGGCCAAATTACAGTGCCCGCCAAGGCTCAGCAAATTTTCATAGTTAAATTTTTGATAGCGAAGGCGGACTGCGCCTGCCCAAAGTGCCCAAGTTTTTCTAATTGTCAACTGTCAGAGCGAAGCTGGGTAAAGATCATAGAATTTTTATTGTTGAAATGACCTAGATGAAACCAACTGTTGCAAACGTCGATTGTTGCCAGGTAGCGTTTTTGTCCTTAGAGTTTTGTCCCTTTTATTAGCAAGAGAGACTTTATGGATTGGTCTTTTAAATGCAAAAATTTCTTGCGTTCTTCGTCTTGTTTGAAATTTTCAAAATCTTGTTCTGTGTCAAATTCAACTAAGTGAATTTCGTAAGGCCTGTCAACATGATGTTCGATCACAGTGTTTTCGGTTGGTCTTACCCGCAACAATAGTCTTCCGTTATATTTTGAAATTCTCGGAATAGCAATGTCTTCAAATTGATGAAATATATTTTCTTGTCCTTCTTTTACGTACACCAATTGTGTTATAAATATCATTTGTGTTTTTTATCAAGTTCAATAGAAGAATTGCTCTAGCATGATCTGCCCATCTTTCACTTCATATAATATTATCTCGTCAATTTTTACCCTTCCAAAACTTTCTACCGTAATATCCACCATTCGTCCTACTGCAAAATGATTGCCGGCCACAATGGGATGTGTAGTAGAAAGTTCATGAACAGCCTTAACCTTCGCCACCCAATTCTCGCCTTTTTTGCGAACGGGAGATTTGCCTTCTGCATTTTTGAAATAGGGAGAACCTGGAGGTTCTACGCTTCTTATGTTGTCTGCAAAAAGTTCGTCCTGGATTTCGAACCATTTTTCCTGCCGGGCAAGCTCGTCAAATCGAGCTGCCACATCCTGCGTTGTCAGAGTTGTTTTGT
>VBAQ01000308.1 GCA_005883765.1 Bacteroidota bacterium | reverse complement strand
ACCGAATTCCTTCTATTGATCGATCATTGAGATTAACATGTGTTACTTCAACATCGTTTGCTTTCCTCACGGCTTCCGGGTCAACTCCAAATCCGTGGTTTTGTGTTGTGATCTCACATTTGCCCGTCACTAAATTTTTCACGGGATGATTCAATCCGCGATGCCCGTGATGCATTTTAAATGTAGGAATATCATTGGCCAGTGCCAGTAGTTGATGTCCAAGGCAAATCCCAAATACCGGCTTATCTTCTTTCAGGATCTCTTTCATTGTGCAAATGGCATAATCCATAGCTGCGGGGTCACCCGGACCATTGGAAATGAAATAACCCGAAGGATTGAATTGCTTTACTTCATCCAGTTTTGTTTTGGCGGGAAAGACTTTCACATAGGCCCCGCGGCTCACCATGCATTCCAAAATATGTTGCTTGATCCCGTAGTCCATCACAGCTATGCGGATGGAAGAATTTGCATCGCCTTTTTCATAACTCTCCTTTGTACTCACCTGGGAAGCTAATTCAAGTCCATTCATATTGGGGACTTCGGCCAACTTCTTTTTTAATTCGTCAATATCAGTGACCTCAGAACTGATGACACAATTCATGGCGCCCTTGGTCCGAATGTGGGCTACCAATGCCCTGGTATCTACTCCTTCAATTGAAACAATGTTATTTGCCTTGAGATAATCTTCCAACGATCCTTTAGCTAATTTCCTCGAATACTGATCTTCAAGATTACGTCCGATCAACCCGCGGATTTTTACATTATCCGACTCGACATCCTCATCTTTCACGCCATAGTTGCCAATATGGACGGTGTTCATGATAAGTATCTGTCCATAATAACTGGGATCGGTAAAAACTTCCTGGTAACCCGTCATGCCTGTGTTAAAACATATTTCTCCCCCCGTTGTGCCGATCGCTCCAAATGCTTTGCCTCGGCACATGGTTCCATCTTCTAACAATAAAATTGCGGGGATCTGGGTCTCGGGCATTTTAAAAGATTTTGCAAAGAAAATGAATTGATGGTTTCTCTAGGAAATAATTGTTCACATATACGCCACGAAAAACCCCGATAACATCGGGGTCTCATATGAAAAGAAATCGCTGTGATTTAGCTACACCGCCATGAAAGCCATTGTCTTTACTTGCAATCACTGTGCGCGTTGTGTAATGAGTTACTCATCACTCATTACTCATCACTGATTACTGATTCCTCATTCTTCAGTCGTTTCTTCTTTTGCTTCATCTTCAACTTTAGTCTCAGCCTTCTTGCCCCCGCGGCCACGCCTTGTTCTTCTTGTTCCTTCTCTTCTTTCTTCCTTCCCCTTACCATATATCTCGTTGAAGTCAACCAACTCGATGAGTGCCTGTTCTGCATTATCGCCTGGACGTGCACCCAATTTGATGATCCTGGTGTAACCACCCGGGCGCCCGCCAATTTTTTCTGCCACCGTGCTGAATAATTCAGTGATGGCATCTTTGTCCTGTAAATAACTAAATACCACGCGGCGCTGGTGAGTGCTGTTCTCTTTACTCTTCGTAATGAGTGGTTCAATATAAACACGCAAGGCCTTGGCCTTCGCTACTGTGGTAATAATTCTTTTATGAGTGATTAGCTGGCATGCCAAATTGCTCAGCAAAGCATCTCTGTGTGCCTTTTTTCTACTTAGGTTTTTGATCTTGTCTCCGTGACGCATGACGTTTTATTTGAGGTCTGAAGTCGGAGGTATGAAGTCTGAATCTTCCTCTTTTCAAACCGGTTTAAAAATTCGGCTACACCGTGTCAGGAATTGTAGCCTTACCCCCATCCCCTAAAGGGGAGTTTTTCCAACACTCCTATAAAGAATGAGTGGTTAGAAATTTTGTTTTTGTGAATCCCGCTTTTGTTAAGCAGCGGGACAGACGTTGAAGTGTGCGACGCAACCGAAGCTCAATAGCAGCACTCTGCTCGTCACATAATTAGTCAACTTCAATCAAAGAACTATCCGTTAAAATAAGTTTGACCAGCCTAAGTTCCCCCTTCGGGGGACAGGGGGCTTACAGTTCATCCGCATCTACACCCAGTTTCTGCAGGTCCATTCCAAAATGCAAACCTCTTTCAGTCAGCACTTGCTCAATCTCAGCGAGAGACTTCTGACCAAAGTTGCGGAACTTCATCAGGTCTTCCTGTTCATATTGAACCAGCTCACTCAATGAATTAATTTTTGCGGCTTTCAAACAATTGAATGCACGAACGGAAAGATCGAGGTCTTCCAATGGCGTCTTCAATACTTTGCGTAATTGTAAGGTCTGCTCGTCAACCAGGTCTTCTTTCTTCTCTTCTTTATTGTCGAACGTGATATTTTCATCCGTGATGATCATTAAATGCTGAATCAAAATCCGCGAAGCTTGTTTCACTGCTTCTTCAGGATGAATCGTACCGTCTGTTGAAACCTCCATGATCAACTTCTCGTAGTCTGTACGCTGTTCCACGCGGGTATTCTCAATGGTGTATTTTACATTTTTGATCGGGGTATAAATGGAATCCACCGGGATGTGACCAAGCGGCGCATCCTTTGGCTTGTTCTCTTCTGCAGGAACATAGCCGCGGCCCTTCCCGATCGTTAACTCGATATCCATTTTTGCAGATGAATCCAGCGTGCAGATCAGCAATTGAGGGTTCATGACATCAAAACTCTGAGTGGCTTCGCCTATCATGCCCGCAGTAAATTCTGTCCTGTTTCTGACCGAAAGCAATATCCTTTCGTGCGCTACTTCATGGTCGACCTTTTTACGCAACCTCACTTGCTTCAGGTTTAACAGGATCTCCACTACATCCTCGCTCACACCTTTGATGGTCGCAAATTCGTGATCAACTCCTTCGATCTTTACACCTGTGATGGCGTAACCTTCCAATGAACTCAGCAGAACACGGCGCAATGCGTTACCAATGGTATCGGCGTAACCCGGTTCAAGGGGACGAAATTCAAACTGTGCTTCGAAGTCAGTTGCTTTTTGCAAAATAATTTTAT
>VBAQ01000057.1:36401-43817 GCA_005883765.1 Bacteroidota bacterium | reverse complement strand
CATTTATTCCAGCATCTGAAATCAGACATGCAAAAATTGAGCTTAGACTCGGCGACACGAAAATGGAGTTTCGATTCACTAACTAATAATTTGCTTATTCGAAACGCGATTTTCCCCACCTCGGCCACACAGCAGGCAGATTTTACCGTGGCAGTAAACGACGCGGCTATTATTGGAGGTGGATGCGCCTATGATGCATTTATCATTAACATCCTTGACGGCAGGTCGTTTAAACTAATGAGAAATGATTATACAGGTGGTCACGGATTGTATGGCAGTATACTCTCGGCCTGTCATCCTGGTACCGGGTATAATTTCGAATACTTATTTTCAGATTCCGCATCCAGGAGAAAAGCATATGACTTTTTAAAGAATGTTGTGCCAGATGGATCTTTTGTAGTTATACGGGCAAACGTTAATCCTATCGATGCTGCCAATGTCTATCCCGCTACCTGGCAAGCGCAGGACGTGCCTCAGTATGGAGCGGGCAACACTATTTATGATCTACTGGTCAACAGCGGTTTCACCATGCTTGATTCATTCAATCGCGCACGCTGCTGGAATTTTGTTTATAAAAAGAACGACGTGGCCCATTTCCAACCACAGTTTGATTTGTCAGGCGGAAATTACGATAAGCTTATTCTGAATGTAAATTGTATCACACCAGATAGCATTGGCTACATAACTTCACCGGTGTTCGGACCTGCTAAGCAATGGAAAGAACTCCATTGGAAGGGGAATTCAGAAGATACCACTGCAGGAGATAACCCAACCATCGATGTATATGGCATTGACCAGAACGGAAACGAAAGTCTTATTTTCACCGATCTTAACTTATCATTCCAGGATTTTGATATTTCGGATATCAATGCCACTACCTATCCGTACCTCAAGCTAAGAATGAAGAATCTTGATCCGGTAAATTACACTCCTTACCAAATGAGTTATTGGAGAGTCAACTATGTACCTGTTCCCGAAGGCGCGATCGCTCCAAATATAACTTTCCAAATGCGTGACACCGTTGAATTAAGTGAGCCCCTTCATTTTAAGATCGCGTTCAAAAATGTCAGCGAGTTGCCTTTTGATAGTCTGAAAGTAAAACTGATCATTACAGACCGGAACAATATGCCCGTGGCAATTTCAATCCCAAGACAAAAAACCTTACCGCCTGATAGCCTTCTAACAATAGATACTACCATCAACACAATCAATTTGGCCGGTCTGAATAATCTATACATAAATTTCAACCCTGATTTTGATCAGCCTGAACAATATTTGTTTAACAATTTTGCTTTCAGGGCCTTCTATGTACAACCAGATAGCTTAAATCCACTTATGGATGTGACCTTTGATGGCATCCATATTCTTAACCGTGACATTGTTTCATCAAAGCCACATATTTCAATAAAGCTTAAAGACGAGGCAAAGTGGAAGGTGTTAAGTGATACATCGGTGCTGGTTGTGAAAGTGAGATTCCCGGACGGCAGTTTGCATCGTTATTATTTCAATAATGACAGTTTGAGATTTACACCTGCCGCTCCTGCGCCAAACAACAATAACACGGCGACGGCGGATTTTTTACCTTACTTCCTGAAAGATGGCGACTATGAATTAATAGTGACCGGAAAGGATATGAGCAACAACCAGGCGGGCAATATTGAATATCACGTCGGATTCCAGGTGATAAATAAACCGATGATCTCAAATATGCTGAACTATCCAAATCCGTTCACTACATCTACCGCCTTTGTATTTACATTGACAGGGAGTGACGTTCCGCAAAACATAAAAATCGAGATCCTCACAATAACTGGAAAAATTGTTAGAGAAATTACCAAAGATGAGCTAGGTCCTTTGCATATCGGGCGAAACATCACTGAATTCAAATGGGATGGAACTGATCAATACGGCCAAAAACTGGCAAACGGTATCTATCTCTATCGGGTGGTAACGAATTTGAATGGCAAATCTCTGGATAAGTACAAAGCCACGGACGATAACACCGACAAATATTTTAACAAAGGCTACGGCAAAATGTATTTGATGAGGTAGGAAACATTTTCCCGACAAATAAATTTGAGGGCTGTCGATCACAGCCCTTTTATTTTCATAAATGATCTAGAACTGCCAGAAAAGAAATTGTAAAGGCGCTACTAATCAAAAAGCGACCTGTTCCTTAATTGTGGGTGAAGTAAAGATAAAATGCCAATCAAAATAATAGCGACATTAATAAAAATTGCTTTTTTGATCGGGGAGGGTTTGAACAGGAATTCAATTTCCTGTTTTCCTTTTTCAATCGGCACAGACATGAATGTTTTAAAGCTTCTATAATGTTCGATACTGCGACCGTTTATAAAAGTTTGCCAATACGGATAGTCAGTCTGAAGAAAGGTAATGAACCGGTATTCGCTATTATCTGCCGTGAGGCGTAAATATCCGGCACCCATCTCTTTTATTTCCAGGATGGACGAGTCGAAACTAGTCTGTGCACCAGTTGTCGTGTCAGTACTTAGAAAAATAAATGACTGGCTGGTTATGAAATGATGCAAATTGGAGTCATCAAAAAAATTTCGAGTGGTCTTCAATTCTATCGGATATTGTTCTTCGTGCGGATAACCTATCTTTTTGCTATAAGACCCCAATAATAAGAATTCATTCTTCAAAGTCGAGTCAAGAAATTTTGTTTTGCTGAGAGACTGCAACTCCTGGGTGAAAAGTCCGCGTGGGAATTGAGCCATTTCACGGTGTATTTGCTGTTTGCTTTTCATTCCTAAATCAGCGAATGGCAATACCAGCCATGTATTAAGAACAAGGTTGAATGTAACGGCAAAGGCGGTCTTCGTTGGAGAAAAATTTTTTCCTATGATGAGGAAAGTAATCAGTTGAATAGAACCACTTATCAAAAGAAGGTCGAAGAAATGAAGCCTATCAAGAATGTTTTTTGCGGCGAGTTTAAAATCCTTGCCGGGTAATCCTGACGAGTAGATGATCGATGAGTGTGAAAATAAGATGACCAAAACAGCTGCAAGCATAGCGATCAGGCAAACACCGAGAAAGAATCGACGTAATTTTTTCAATAAGTCGACATCGACATTTGCAAGAAATTTCTGCAAGCCATAAGCGCCGGTTAAGAGCAGTATGACCAGGACAAAATATGTAAACTCGCCGTTTAACCTTACGTATCCGACAAGTGGAAAAGTATAATAAAAAAAAGTCTTGAATATACCACCTGCAGAGAGCAAAATAAAAAATAAAAGGAATGTCATTGCAGCGGTTAAAACTTTTCGATTTGCGAATCGGACAAAAAAAATAAAACCCGATAGACCCGCAATACCTACAAAAACATTTCTCATTGAGACGTCAGTATCAAACAAAGAAGATTTATTTACCGCAACCGGGAACAGGATCGACAAGTAAGATTGAAATGTCGTCGGTGCAAGTAATGATTCCTTCAAATTTACTTTGATACCGCGGGAAATATGCCGCAGAACATCAAGATCACTGATGAGAACACCAATGCTGAAGACAATTCCGAGCATTAAGAAGGCCCCATTAACAAGAAGAAATTTGGGCGGGTACAGGCTCCGTGTATAATTTTTTCTGAATATCGAAATGGTCACCAAGGCAAAGAGAAAAAAATACGCAGCGCCGATGATTAAACCGGGATGCGTAGATGCAACAAAAAGAAAAACCGTGAGTGCTCCAAGAATAAAATTTTTGAAAACTGGTTTTTTATTGATCTTTAGAAAATACAAAAGCACGTAAGGGAAAAAAGCCGTTCCCGTGATCCAGCATAAATATTGCAAGTGGCCACTGATGTATCCACAGCTCATGTATGAAATCGCCGAAATGATCGCGATGCCTTTTTGAATGCCTAACTCCCTGGTCACCTTATAAATTCCCCAACCACCCAGCAGGATGTAGAGCATTTCCTCATACGTAATTGTCCAGATATTATAACCGAATGTTTTTGCGATCAGCCACATTACAGGATTCCAGAAGCCATTGTTCATATCTCCATACTGAGGAATTCCAAAATTTATGTAGGGATTCCACCATGGAAAGTATCCTGAATAAAGACTCTCACTTATCACATAGCGAGTTGGGAGATTCTGGCTGATGAGATCATTTTTTAAATGAAAAAATGGCAAGAAGACGGGCAGATAAGCGATGACAAGAAACAAAAACAACGACAAAAATGGGCGCTTGTATAATATGTGTGCTATTTTTTGCAATCAGTAATTGTAGTTTAATATAAAATTACTGTCGGGGTGTGGCTGCATTCTGAATCCTTGTTTTAAGGATTCGCCGCGCAGCCTCAGGTATGGATTCTCTTGTGTAATGCAGGGTAAAGGTGTGAAATAACAACGATAGTCAGAATTGTCACGAATTCTATTTGGAAGATGCAACTCCAGTCCGTCAAGTTTTACAGCACGGTAGGCCGGAGTTACGATTGGGACTGGAACAGCCCAGTATCTGGAAACACTTAATCGATCCGACTTCTCAAAAATATAATAACACATTATGAGCATCGTAATTACTAAAACAGGATTATAAATCTTCGGATTAAAAAGAGGCTGAAGAACAAGACTCACAAAAAGAAATGCAGACGTCAAAAGCATTCCGTATCCAAAGCGGCCGGGGTCAGGAGCCGAAAAAAACCAGGCTGCAATCATTAGGAATAAAACAACGATAAGCTGCCTTAACTTCCCGCGGTTTGTTGTAAGCGGAGGTTTAACAAAAAGAAATACAAAAGAAAGCAGGGACAGACCCAAAATAACTTTGTGCTTAAGTAAAATTCCATGGACCCAAAACGGTATCCAGTTAAAAGCAGTAAGATGAAAATTATAAGCGAAGGACAACCGGTGATTGTAAAATTTGTTCGACAACAAAATATACCGATAAAACTTTTCTGCCATCAATCCGGGGAGTTGCCAGTCTGGTGCAGCGATTGCAAATGTGCCTGGAAAAAAGGGATAACCTGAAGTAATGTAATTTCTAATAAAAACAGGGATCAAAAATAAACATGCTATAGATCCAACTAATATCCAATTTAAGAAACGCTTCTGATCAAATAAATAATACACGATCAGCAGAATAATAAATATCCCGGAGAATTTAAAACCAATCAGCGCAAAAGCAAATAATAATAATCCTGGTGAGAGAGATGTTTTTCCATTCCTTTCAAAGATACCCTCGATGAAATAAGAAAAGATCATTAACAGAAAAGCAATAACGGCAAAATCAAAGTTTGTTGAATTCGCAGCATCTCTGAATAATTGCCAATCAAACAAACCATATAAAATGAGTAAGAAATAAAACAAGCTTAGCACGGCGCTGCCTTTTTTTATACTTAAGTTTTTAAAATGAAAATGCCATGTTGAAAATAGCCAGGTAAAAAACCAAATCACAAAAGTGGCATTCAGGTAGGTGAAATTCTCACTTGAGAGTGAGGGCCAGTAAAACAAACTGATGAGGTTTAGCCAATTTGAATTGAGTCCGAGCCTCGGATAAAGATTGGCTATGCCCGGCACGGTCCCATATTCATGTTGCCAACGTATCACCTGCAAATGGTAAATCTGGGTGTCGCCATTCACTGGCGCCAAGGAACTCAACAACAAAAAAAGGCAGACGGCTAGAAACAAGAAAGATATGTGAACCGCACTGTAGGAGAAATTATTTTTGAACGCATCTCTAAAAATCTGCTTGATTTTTTTTCTTCTGAAAAGAAACAAATAACTCACAGGGATGACTGTACCGAACAGCAAGTACGAAAAGCGAAGAGGTGCTACCAGTCCAACCCATGAACTGATAAGACTGATGGTAATGCATCCTAAGAAAAATAGAAAGGATAACAGTCCTGCGGGAGAGCGATACCAAAAATCGTCTTTATCAATTGTAATTTTTAGAGCTAAAAACATAGGAATACCCCAAAGAACACAAATCAGCGAAATGATAGTGATATGGAAAAGCTGTTGTAGCATTACTTTTCTCCAATGATTATTGCAGACAACCCGAACTTACCCTGCACAATTTTGTCTATCCATTTTGCGACCGGCACCACCTTATTGTACAGTTTCATTTCCTTTTGCGGAACGTGCGAGAGGCCGAAGACCTTCGCATACAGCCACGCGCCGATTCCCACAGCATTAAAATAAAACTGGTTTTTGACTAAAAAGTTATTTGCAATAAAAAGGCGGTTGAGTTGCCGTAAACTGTAACGACGCCAGTGGTGAAGCTCCTTATCAAGCTTAGAATGTAACCATGAATACGCGGGTACAAGAACTATCAGCGTACCTCCTTTTTTCAATAGGTATTTGCAATTGTCGACGGCTCTGTCCTCATGCTCTATATGTTCCAAAACATTTAGTAAAAAAACAGTATCGAAAAAATTTTGCATTTCGCCATGGGTATTTTGAAATCCCTCTTGCTGCAGATCTAAAAAAATAATACTCTTCAAATTGGAGGCGCCATCAAATTTATTTTTCAGCTGTTGCAGATAGTAAGCATTAACATCTGATAAGGTGATTTGGAAATTGTCGTGAACAAAAAACGAGGAGATGTTCCCAACGCCGCTACCTATTTCAAGTATGTTTCCGTGACAATGAGGCCTGATGGTTTCATACATCCAGCGATTGAACCTGTCAGCTTTAGAAATTACCTCTAAAGTTTGTTGTTCACTATTGTAAGTGGGACTCAATTTATTTCCTTGAAAAAATGTTGTATTTAAAAACGCAGTACATAGCTCTCATGCCGTCTACCCAACGTATTTTTTTTCCGTCCTCATATCGCCGACCGTAATAAGAAATTCCAACTTCATATATCCGAATACCCTTAAGCCGACTAATTTTTGCCGTTATCTCTGGTTCAAATCCGAAACGATCTTCCCTCAACCTGATCCGGCGAATCACGTCTGTCTTAAACATCTTAAAACCGGTTTCCATGTCCGTAAGATTTAGGCCGGTAAAAATATTTGACCAAAATGTAAGAATCTTATTCCCTATGGTGTGCAGGAAAAATAAAACACGATGCGCCTCACTGCCACGGAATCTTGAGCCGTAAACAACATCTGCGTGTCCTTTCACGATGGGACCAAGTAACTTATTGTATTCAGAGGCATCATACTCCATATCGGCATCCTGTATAATAAGTACGTCACCGGTCGCATGTTGAAGTCCCGTTCTAATGCACGCCCCTTTGCCCCTGTTTTTTTCGTGTTTTACCAATTTTATTTCGTGAGCGGGGTTTTCCTGAATGAACCGTTGGATCGAATCGGGTGTGCTATCTGATGACCCATCATCTATGAGGATAATTTCCTTTTTTATGCCCTGAATAGTTTCTGCATCGACAACCATTTTCAGAACGTCGGCAACCATTCTCTCTTCATTATAGCAAGGTATCAATATGGATAACGTT
>VBAQ01000057.1:0-36339 GCA_005883765.1 Bacteroidota bacterium | reverse complement strand
GAAGATGCCTGTCGACATTACCTAAATTTTTCCTTGAGTTTCAGAAATTTCATTTCATAGGCGTAATAACTGATCACACTTATGACAATAGCAAGCATCGTGGCAAGCAACGATGTTCCGAGCTTGCTCATTTGTTCGGATAGATTTAAGTCTTGCAAAAAAAAATTCTTTAGCCCCGGCTGCGTGATCATATAAACGGGCCAGTGAAAAACGTACAGACCATATGAAATCATCCCAAAGAATTTGAGCACTTGAAGCTCAAGTATTTTATTAATGATCCTGGTATCACCGGTCACTGCTTCATGGATTAAAAGGCCAAACATGGCCGCAAAAGTAGTGTACCCAACAAATGCCAGGTAAGGGAAATCGCCAGAACGATTCAGAAAATAAAATCCAAAATTAAGGATGGCGAGCGCAATGACTATAGCTGCAGTGTTCTTGCGCAAAAAATTGAAGTTAATCCGATGCAGAAGAGCAATTGAACAACCAATGCAAATGCCATCAATGCGCGTGAAAGTATAGAAGTTCGTGTAATTAAACTGCGGAAGCTTGTACATCCAGACAATTGAACGGACAACCAATAGCACGATCAGCACACCCATCATGAACATCAACAGCTTTTTGGGATTGCGGAGCCATAATATAACGAATGGCCATACCAAATAAAACTGTTCTTCTACCGCCAGCGACCAAAAATGATTTAACAAATTACCCATCGGGGGAAAATTGAAGCAGAGCAGCCAGTTTTGCAAATAAAACCAAAACCACAACTGGTTGTCAACGTAGAATTGAAGTTCTTTTTTATAAAAACCCAATAAAGGCAATGCCACCAAAAAAATGATAAGGCAGAGATAGTAAAGAGGAAAAACTCTCAGGATCCTTCTCCAGTAAAAATTTCTAAGATAGAGGGCGGAATTAACCGATTTCAATAAAATAGACGTAATGAGGTAACCTGACAAAACAAAAAAAAGGTCTACGCCCAGCCAGGCGAAAAAAAAGTGATTAATAAAATGAAAATTGTGATACAAAATAACGAGCAGAATAGCCAAGCCTCTCAATCCATCCAGTGCCGGGTAATATGGCTTTTGGGGGGCAGCTTCAGCCATGCAGTCTAAATGGGGTTAGTAATTACAGTGTTATCGTTTCAAAGATAGTCTTCTCAATACATACTTCCCGATGATATCAAATTCGATATTCACAATTTCTCCTTTGTGGACTGCTTTAATATTGGTATGCTCATAGGTGTAGGGAATGACGGCAATTTTGAAAGTTTTCTTTTTGACATCAAAGGTTGTAAGGCTAATGCCGTTTAAGCAAACAGATCCTTTTTCGATTACTAACTCAGCAAATTTCTTTGCGATACTGAATTCGTATTCCCAACTGCCCTCCGTTTCTTTTTTCGCAGTGCAAGTTGCGGTAGCATCTGCATGGCCTTGCACCAAATGACCATCAAGTCTGGCATCTGGCTTTAGACTACGTTCAAGGTTTATCAAATCACCAATCTTCCAATGGCGAAGATTGGTTTTACTTAGTGTTTCCTGGATGGCAGTCACCCGGTGGCTGTCCGATAAAACTTCTTCTACGGTGAGGCAAACGCCGCTATGATTTACACTCTGGTCTATTCTAAGTTCGGCGGAAATATTTGATTCGATCCAAATAACTCTATTGCCGCCACTGATATCAATGCTTTTTACAACGCCGATTGTCTCGACTATTCCTGTAAACATGGCACAAATCTCTTCAAAGAGGGCGGTTCAGACAAATTCCGGAGTTGGGGGCCCCAAATTGCCGCGTAGCTTGGATTTTATGTCTATTCCTGTTATCTTTGCCTCCCGATAAAAATCGGGATTAAAAAATACCTAAGGAGGTATAAAAAATTATGCTGATAATCGACTCTAAAGATTGTGAAAACATAGATAAGGCCCTCAAAAAGTATAAAAAGAAATTTGAGAAGTCAAAAATTCTTCTGCAGTTGCGTGAAAGGCAGAGTTTCACAAAGCCTTCTGTAAGGCGTCGCAACCAAGTACTGAAGGCGGTCTACAGGCAAAAAATTGCCAGCGGAAAGATTGAAAGTTAATCTGGTTGTTTTAATTTATTGGATAGCTGCAAAGTTTATAGCTTTGCAGCTATCTTTCTTTGTGCCAGTCTTGTCTGTCTGCCGGTAGGGCTGTGAAATAATATGCCTGAGCTAACACAAACCGTGATTCAATTCTTTGTTGACTATCTGAAATTTGAAAAAAGGTATTCACCGCACACTATTCGCTCTTACCAGGATGACCTGATTCAATTTTTTGATTACCTGGAACTGGAATTTGGAAGGATCCTTGTATCTGAAATTACCCACAACCACATACGGAGCTGGCTTGCCAGTATGAAGGAAAATAGTATTAGCTCTAAAACGATAAAAAGAAAAATATCGTCTTTAAAATCGTTCTTTAAGCACCTTGTAAAAAAAGGACGATTGGAAGAGACGCCGATGACTAAAGTAATATCTCCGAAAATTGGAAAACGACTCCCCGATTTCATCAAACCTGAGGACGCGGGTAAATTAATGGATTTATTAAAAAATTCTGAGGACTGGAGAAGCCTGAACACTAAAATGCTGATCACCATTTTTTATAGCACCGGTATGCGATTGAGTGAACTGGTAAATCTTAAAGAGGACCAAATTGATTTTCGTAAAAGACAGATAAAGGTGTTGGGCAAAGGGAACAAGGAAAGAATCATACCTGCCAGTGATGAGGTGATGAATTCGATGAAAGATTACATAGAACAAAAAAGGAAAAATTTTCAGAATTCAGATCACGTATTTCTCGTGACTGAGAAGGGGAAAAAAATGTATTCGAAATATCCGTACCTAATCGTCAGGTCCTTCTTAACACAAGAGATTGGAACAATTCATAAAAAAAGCCCTCATGTTCTCAGGCACAGTTTCGCAACACATTTGTCCAACAATGGGGCTGACCTCAATGCGATAAAAGATCTGCTGGGACACAGCAGCCTAGCTGCCACGCAGGTATATACGCATAATACTATTGAAAAACTAAAAGATGCGTATAAAAAGGCCCACCCAAAGGCATAATTTTTTTACTTAATAACTATAAATATTTTAGGGTAATTTTTTGGAAAAAAAATCGTTTCGTGGTAACTTCATAGGAGACCAAAGTATATACCTTGTGAAAAAAAAATTACCCGTTAATAAAGTTCTTTATTTATTGTTTCACTGTAAAAATGCGATTAACTATGAACGTTAACATTCAAACAGTACGCTTTGATGCGGACAGTAAGCTGATGAATCACATTAATCAAAAAATGGAAAAGTTGAATACTTTCCACGACCGCATCATCAAGGTAGATGTGTTTCTGAAACTGGACAATGTGGTGCACAAGATAAAAGATAAGATCGCAGAAATCAGAATACAGGTGCCCAGGCATCAACTGTTTGTAAAATCAACCAGCAAATCATTCGAAGAATCTTTTGACAATGCTTTTGACTCAATAGTAAACCAAATAAAACGAAAAAAACAAAAACAAGCTGCTTAGAGTTCTAATACATTTTAAGACCTCAATGGAGGTCTTTTCTTTTGATTTTCAGTTTTAAAAAGCCTCCAAAATATTTTTCAATTGCCAAATTCCTTTACCTTTGCCTTCCCAAAATTTGGGGGTAGTTCTTTATTGTCTCATCCGCTGTAGCTGGAGCAATGGCGGACATTTAAGTCTTGGAAAAATGCCACATTAGTACAGCCGGTAAGAGATCCCGATGGAAACTGGAAGGATCGCTAGTTGAAATGCTAAATGTGAGCATGGGTAAAAAATCTGAAATTCATTGCCACTTTAGCTCAGCTGGTAGAGCAACTGATTTGTAATCAGTAGGTCGTTGGTTCGATTCCGACAAGTGGCTCCAAGCCAGTTTAGGCATCGACAGTAGAGCATCCCGATGTGAAATCGGGAAGGTCGTTGGTTCGATTCCGAGAAGTGGCTCGGGGCAAAATTCCAGAATACAAATTCCAAATCTCAGTCGGAACTTTCTTTTGGAATTTGAGATTTAGAATTTGGAAATTTTGTCGATTGGGCAAGTAGCCAAGTGGCCAACGGCAGCAGACTGTAAATCTGCCCTCTTCGGAGTTCGGTGGTTCGAATCCATCCTTGCCCACAGATCTTTGAATTAATAATTATGAATTATTAATTATTTGCGGAAGTAGCTCAGTTGGTAGAGCGACAGCCTTCCAAGCTGTAGGTCGCGGGTTCGAACCTCGTCTTCCGCTCTAACTGAGTCAAAAAAGTCAAATAAGTCAGAAAATTCAGATTATGACCCTATGACTTATATGACCCACTGACTTCAATGACTCAAGAAGCCGTTGTAGCTCAGTGGTAGAGCACTTCCTTGGTAAGGAAGAGGTCGTGAGTTCAATTCTCATCAACGGCTCAAGACCATTTGAGTAAGTGCTGAAGAAAAGAACGCAGAAGAGCGTTCCGAAGAAACCCCTTCCGGGCGACGTAATCCCGCACGTGTGGGGCTGCTGGTAACATAAATTTAAATTTGTAAAAACAACCTAAAACGGATAACAATGGCAACGAAAGAGACCTTTAAAAGGAACAAACCACATCTTAATGTTGGTACGATTGGTCATATTGACCATGGCAAAACTACCTTGACTGCTGCTATTACTACTATACTTTCAAAAAGAGGTTTGGCAGAAGCCAAAAAATATGACGAGATTGACGCCGCACCTGAGGAAAAAGAACGCGGTATTACCATTAATACAGCTCACGTTGAATACCAGACAGCCAATCGTCACTACGCACACGTTGACTGCCCTGGCCATGCAGACTATGTGAAGAATATGATCACGGGTGCTGCCCAAATGGACGGTGCTATATTGGTTGTTGCGGCAACGGATGGTCCGATGCCTCAGACAAAGGAGCACATTCTTTTGGCACGCCAGGTAGGTGTACCTCGCATGGTGGTTTTCATGAACAAAGTTGACCTCGTTGACGATCCGGAGTTGCTGGAACTGGTCGAAATGGAAATTCGCGATCTGCTCAACTTTTATGGTTTTGATGGCGACAATACGCCAATCATCAAGGGCTCTGCTACAGGCGCCCTGGCTGGTGAAGAAAAATGGGTGAAGGCTGTCGATGAATTAATGGAAGCCGTAGACAGCTATATTCCATTACCTCCTCGCCCAATTGATCAGCCATTCCTGATGTCCGTTGAAGACGTGTTCTCAATTACCGGTCGTGGCACAGTGGCTACTGGCCGTATTGAAAGAGGAAAAATTAAAACTGGCGAGTCAGTAGAAATTGTTGGCCTTATACCGCAACCATTAAGCTCGGTCGTAACCGGTGTTGAAATGTTCCGGAAGATCCTGGACGAAGGTGAAGCCGGAGATAACGCCGGATTGTTGTTGCGCGGTATTGAAAAGAAAGATATCCGTCGTGGCATGGTTATCTGTAAACCTGCTTCAATTACACCGCATACTGAATTCAAGTGCGAGGTGTATGTTCTGAGTAAAGAAGAAGGTGGACGTCACACTCCATTCTTTAATAAATATCGTCCTCAATTTTACTTCCGTACGACAGATGTTACGGGTGAAGTAGAATTGCCAAGCGGAACTGAAATGGTAATGCCTGGAGATAATACGGCGTTGACGGTAAAGTTGATTCAACCGATCGCAATGGAAAAAGGTCTGAAATTCGCGATCCGTGAGGGAGGACGTACGGTGGGTGCAGGACAAGTGACTGAGATATTGAAATAAGGAAAAGCAGCGAGCTTCGAACTTTTAGCTTCGAATCGCATGGCTTTACCGAGGATTTAATATCTTTGCGACATAAGATACTAAAAGCTGTCCCGACGAGTCGGGATAGCTTTTGGCTTTCTACGGGCATAGTTCAACGGCAGAATAGCGGTCTCCAAAACCGTTGATCTTGGTTCGAATCCAGGTGCCCGTGCAAAAACGTTCTTTTAAATTTTCCAAAAACGGATCCGGGAGTTCCCTGCCAGCAGGCAGGGAACCTCTCTGCCCGTGCAAAGATTTTTTCGTTTTCAAACTAATAACATGAATAAGATCTCAACTTATTTCAGGGAAAGCTATAAGGAGCTGATGGAAAAAGTAAGCTGGCCTACGTGGGCCCAGCTTCAACAGTCGACTATGATCGTGCTGGCTGCGACATTGGTCATCACTGCCATGGTGTGGGCAATGGATTTTGCGACTGGCAATATTTTAAAACAAGTCTATAAATTCTTTTTTTAATAATGGAAGAGGCAACTAATATTCAAAATGCGAACACAGCTAACCAGGAAACAAAGTGGTATGTGCTGCGTGTAGTGAGCGGTAAAGAACGCAAAGTGAAGGAATATCTGGATAAGGAAATTGCACGTGGGGGATGGGGAAATATAGTGAAGCAGGTTTTTTTGCCGGTAGAAAAAGTTTATAAAGTGCAGAATGGTAAAAAGGTGATGCGTGAAAGAAATTATTACCCGGGATACGTAATGATAGAAATTGGTGAGGGCAAATTGAGCGACGATTTGCGGGACACAATCAAGAACACTACGAATGTGATTCATTTCCTGGGAAAAGAAAATCCGATAGCGCTCCGCAGGGCGGAAGTGAATAAGATGCTCGGCAAAATGGATGAAATGGCTGAGGCTGGGGGCGTAAGCATGAGTGAGCCATTTATTGTAGGTGAAACCATCAAAATTATTGAGGGGCCATTCAATGATTTTAACGGAGTGATCGAAGAAGTAAATGATGAAAAGAAAAAACTAAAAGTTACAGTAAAAATATTTGGTCGTTCAACGCCTGTGGAGTTGAATTATATGCAGGTCGAAAAGATCAGTTAATAAAAAGAATACCAAGACCTATCGCCCCACCAAATGGGGCGATTTTTTTTTACGTTAACACTATCTTAAAGAATTTTCTATTTCGCTTTGTTATGATAAACGGTAACAAAATTTTTCGTGATGCGTCTAACTTCGTAAAGGCTGAAGACCCAAAGTATAAACCATTACCCAGTTCAATCATGAGAACGAAATTTCGTGCACAACTCATCTTTTTCATGTGCATTCTTGCCATCTCGCTTCCCTGTTTTGTTTTTTCTCAAACGCCAGAACCTTACCCGCAAAAAGGACAATGCTGCCCGTGAAAATTGATGGACTGCTTAAGGATAGCGCATGGAAGGACGCAGCCATGATGACAGATCTCATCGAGTTTCGACCTAAAATTGGCGACAAAGAAAATTACGAAGCAAGAACTGAGGCCTGGCTGATGTATGATGATAATGGTATTTATTTTGGCGGTTACTGTCACGAAAAAACAAAAGACAGTATTGCCAGGGAATTAAAGGGCCGCGATGGCTACGGCGCGAATGATTATGTGGGTATCATTTTCGATACTTATTATGACAAGTTAAATGGTTTTGAATACTTCGTTACTCCTTTGAATGAACAGTGGGATGCAAAGATGTCTCCTCCATCCCTAAATGGGAATTCAGAAGACTTTTCATGGAATGCTGTTTGGAAAAGTGGCGCAGTAATTCATGATGATGGCTGGAGCTTTGAAATGTTCATTCCCTACTCTGCTATTCGATTTGGAAAGAAAGATATACAGACTTGGGGATTTAATATCACCCGCAGAAGAAGGAAAACAGAAGAACAGTTTACGTGGAATCCCATCAATCCAAACGTGCCAAACGTGAATGGTTTTCTTACACAAGAAGCTCTATGGACCGATATCTCTCACATTAAGCCGCCGCTTCGTTTACAATTCTCTCCTTATTTCTCTACTTATGTAAATCACTACCCTTTTAATACACCGGGAAAAAATGATTGGACGTCATCAGTAAACGGGGGCATGGATGTAAAATATGGAATTAGCCAGGCGATGACATTAGATATGACGCTCATTCCTGATTTTGGACAGGTGCAAAGCGACAATCAGGTACTGAACCTTAGTCCATTTGAAGTCAAGTTCAATGAAAACAGAAGTTTTTTTACTGAAGGCACGGAGCTCTTTGGAAAAGGAAATCTATTTTATTCAAGACGCGTCGGTGGAACTCCAATCCATTTTGGAGATATTCAGGATACTTCAAGTTCTTTCCCCCATATAAACGGTAATGAACATGTTGTAAAAAACCCAACCGAAACGAAGCTAATTAATGCCACTAAAATTTCAGGACGACTCCAAAGTGGATTGGGCATAGGGTTTTTCAATGCTATTACTTCCGCTCAATATGCCTTAATACAAGATGATCAAAAAAACAGTAGAAAAATCCAAACGAGCCCGCTCACGAATTATAGCATCATTGTACTTGATCAGTCATTGAAACATAATTCAAGCATAAGTTTTGTCAATACCGACGTATTAAGAAGCGGTAGTGATTATGATGCGAACGTGTCAGCAGTATTATTCGATCTCAATGACAAATCGAATACGTGGAATGTTGGCGGGAAGCTTTACAACAGCAATTTAATTGGATATTTACCCGGCGGCAAGACACAGACGGGTTACAGCCATGTTGTTTATTTCGGAAAGACCAGTGGTAATTTCAATTTCAATTTTGAAGAAGACTTGACTAACGATAAGTACAGCAGCAACGACCTCGGCTACTTTACCAATAACAATTTCTTTGATCATTATTTCTGGGCGGGTTACCATTGGCTCAAGCAAACTACCTGGTACAACAACCTTGGTATTAACTTTAATAACTATTACAGTTTACTATACAAAGAATTTAATGACCAAAAATTGCCAACGAAATTCCAGGTCTATAGAACCAATATCAATGCAAATGCACAGTTAAGAAACCTCTGGTTTGTAGGTATGTTCGTCGGCTATGTTTCAAAAGGAAATGATTTTTATGAGCCTCACGAGCAAGGATGGTCATTTCGGTCACCGCAGAGAATCCAATTTAACCCATGGTTTGGAACAAGCAGCTCAAAAAAATACTATGTGAATTTTAATTATTTCTTTGGGCAGAGGAGTTTGTTCAACAGCCCTAATCATGAGTTCGATTTGTCACATCAGTATCGATTCAGCAATAAATTTTCCATAGGTCACGACTTGGTTTTCAATCCTGCGAGAAATGATGCGGGATTTTACAGCAAGTATTACCAGGAGGATGCAAATGGAAACGTGGTACTGGTCAACGGAAAACCAGTGTTGCAGGATATTATTTTTTCACGCCGGGACCGACAAACAATTTCGAACATACTGACCCTGAAATATAGTTTTAATAACAGGTCAGGAATAACTTTCAGAGCCAGGCATTACTGGAGCCAGGTGAAGCAAAAACAATTATATGACCTGCAAAAGGACGGAACGCTACAACCTACCATTCACGCTGATGTTGCGATGGAGCATCAGAATTATAACATTTTTAATATTGATGCGACCTATACGCTCGAATTCGCGCCCGGCAGCTTTATTAATATAGTCTGGAAAAATCAAGCTAATACCTTCGACGACGATATTCGGTACAAATATTTCCGAAACTTCAACAATACGATCGCGTCTGACCAGAATAACAATCTCTCTGTTAAAGTGATCTATTTCTTAGACTACCTGAACTTCAAAAAAAAGAAAATGCCCCGGTGACTGCAGAACTTTGTGCCTTGTACCACTAGCTGCAGTTCCCTCAACTGAGAGAAATATTTGTCCAAACGTTTTTTACATTCGATACTGCACCTTATCTTTGCGGCCCCAATAAGCTCTTTCTTTTCCCGCCAAACTTGTAACGGCGGGAGAATGGAAATCGCGACATTTCCAATCGGGACATTGGATGAGTTTGGGAGACTAAGTACTCCGGTTATCGGAATAAAAGTCGTTTGAACCAATAAATCGAACACAATGGCAAAAAAAGAAATCACTGGCTTTGTAAAGCTTCAGTGCAAGGGTGGTCAGGCTAATCCTGCACCTCCGATCGGTCCTGCATTAGGTTCCAAGGGCATTAACATCATGGAATTCTGCAAGCAGTTTAACGCACGAACGCAGGATAGAATGGGTAAAGTACTTCCCGTTATCATTACAGTTTATTCAGACAAGAGTTTTGATTTTGTAATTAAGACTCCCCCTGCTGCCGTTCAATTGATGGAAGCCGCAAAACTCCAAAAAGGTTCCAAAGAGAGTAATCGTACCAAAGTTGGTAAAGTGAACTGGTCCCAGGTAGAGGCAATCGCAAAAGATAAAATGCCTGACCTGAATTGCTTTACTATTGAAAGCGCCATGAAAATGGTTGCCGGTACTGCTCGCAGCATGGGCTTAACCGTTGAGGGTAACGCTCCATGGGAAAATTAATCCTTTACAATTTTAAATCGATCGATCATGGCGTTCATCAGTAAAAAAAGAAAGACTGCCGAAAGCAAGCTTGAAAAAAATAAAGCCTATTCTCTTAAGGAAGCTTCCTCATTAGTAAAGCAGGTAAACACGACGAAATTTGACGCGTCCGTTGACCTACATATACGCCTGGGAGTAGATCCGAAAAAAGCCGACCAGGCGATCCGTGGCACAGTTACACTGCCGCACGGAACAGGTAAGACAAAAAAAGTACTGGTGCTTTGCACCCCGGACAAGGAGGCTGACGCTAAATCGGCAGGTGCAGAATTCGTTGGCCTGGATGAATTCATCCAAAAAATAGAGGGGGGCTGGGTCGATGTTGATGTCATCATCGCTACTCCATCCGTGATGCCAAAAATCGGCAAATTGGGTAAAATACTTGGTCCCCGGAACCTGATGCCAAACCCAAAGACAGGTACTGTTACCAACGATGTCGCTGCGGCAGTGAACGAGGTAAAAGGAGGCAAAATCGCATTTAAAGTTGACAAGGCAGGAATTATACATGCATCAATTGGCCGGGTGAGTTTCACTCCGGACAAAATTGCAGAGAACAGCCAGGAATTGCTCAATGCAATCATTAAGGCTCGTCCTTCATCTGCCAAGGGAGCTTATCTGAGGGGGATCAGCATGGCCAGCAGCATGAGCCCCGGTATCTCGATCGACACTAAAGCGTTTGTTCATTAATCCTTCCACAAGCTCAGGATAACACCTGAACCGAAGGATAACAAATACAAAGATTATGACCAAGGATCAAAAAAATGAAGTGATTGAATTACTGAAAGACAAATTCTCTCAGTATAATAACTTCTACGTTACCGATACAGAATCACTGACTGTGGAGCAGGTTGGAAAGTTGCGACGTGCGTGCTTTAACAAGAGGGTTGAAATGAAGGTGGCGAAAAATACCCTGATAAGAAAGGCTTTGGAGTCATTGGACTCGCAGCGATATACCGGTGTGTATGATGCGCTGCACAACGTAACTGCTTTGATGTTTTGCGAGAATCCAAAGGAGCCGGCACTCATCATCACTTCTTTTCGCAAGGAGACAAATATTGACAAGCCTGTGTTGAAGGCAGCATTTATTGATGGTGACGTATTTTCCGGTGATAACCAACTAAAAGCTCTTGCAACTCTGCGAAGCAAGCAAGATCTTATCGGTGAAATTATCGGATTGTTGCAATCACCTGCTAAAAATGTGATCTCGGCACTAAATGCAGGCGGTAAATTGGCAAGCCTCATAAAGGCATTGGAAGAAAAAGCTCAAGCTTGATTTCAGAGTTCGGATTTCAGATTATAGATTTTAATGAATCGAAAAATCTTTCGGGATTCGAACGTGGGAATAAATCCGAAATCGTAAATCTTAAATCGTAAATCCTAAGTTCCCGGGTAGAAGTGGGAACACAACATAAACCTCCGCCGGAGTAAAAAACTAAGAAGGCGGTTATTAAAAATGTAAAACAATGGCAGATCTAAAATCATTTGCTGAACAGCTGGTAAGCCTGTCAGTGAAAGAAGTAAACGAATTAGCGAAAATCTTAAAAGAAGAATATGGTATTGAGCCGGCGGCTGCTGCTATAGCCGTGGCCGGTCCTGCTGCCGGAGGTGGTGCTGGCGCCCCTGCTGCTGAAGAAAAAACTTCTTTTAATGTATTATTGAAAGCTGCTGGCGCAAATAAACTAAACGTGGTTAAAGTGGTAAAAGATTTAACCGGTTTAGGCTTAAAAGAAGCAAAAGAACTGGTTGATGGTGCTCCGAAGAACGTAAAAGAAGGAGTGGCCAAAGGTGAGGCAGACGAAGTTGCCAACAAGCTCAAAGAAGCTGGCGCTGACGTTGAAGTTCAGTAATAAAACTTGATCGTTGAAAGAGGCCCTGGTAGGGCCTTTTTTTATTATGTCACCTTCTCGTTGTAATTTGGTTAATAACCGATTAATCTTGAATAGTGTTAAAGACCTTAGTATATTTGATCACTAATTTAAAACTATGATACAAGCTAATTTATTAGGTGTGCTGGGTACGCAGGAGATTATCATTATTCTCGTAATTGTTTTATTGTTATTTGGTGGTCGCAAAATTCCCGAGCTAATGAGAGGTTTAGGACGTGGAGTTCGTGAATTCAACGATGCGAAAAATAATGTGAGAAAAGAAATTGAAGATAATGTGAACAGCGTGAATGAAACAAAGACTCCTTCCTGATCCAACAATAGCAACTCCTCTCTTATTTTTTATTCATCAATAAAAGCGCCTGCTTTTGTTTGAGTTTTTTTCCATTGGGCAATTTCATGCGCAATTGCGTGACGGCATTGTGACTTGCCGGCAAGCAGTTGAACACTTTCTTAGACAAATTGATTCCACAAAACATCTGAATGCCTTTGTTGAAGTGTATGCTGATGAAGCTTTAAGGAAGGCTGACCAGCTTGATATGAAACGGAATGCCGGCAAGCCGATGGGTTCATTGCACGGTGTGGTAATCGCTCTAAAAGATATTATTGCTTACAAGGAGCATCGTCTCACTGCTTCTTCTAAAATTCTAAATGGATTTACTTCCATCTATTCCGCCACCGCTACAGAAAAATTGTTACGAGAGGAAGCTATCATAATTGGAAGCTGTAATTGCGATGAATTTGCCATGGGGTCAACCAACGAAAATTCCGCTTATGGAAAAGTCTTGAATGCACTGGATGAAACACGGATTCCCGGTGGTTCCTCGGGTGGTTCTGCTGTGGCAGTGCAGGCAGGTCTTTGCATGGTTTCTTTGGGCAGTGACACGGGCGGATCCGTGCGTCAGCCTGCAGATTTCTGTGGCATAATTGGATTAAAGCCGACCTATGGCCGCGTATCACGCCACGGCCTGATAGCATACGCTTCCTCATTTGACCAGATCGGAATTTTTGCAAATCGCATTGATGATGTGGCTAAAGTACTTCAAGTGATTTCGGGTCCGGATGCTTATGACGCAACAGTTTCACAAAGTGAAGCCGCCAATTACGCCGGGAAGCTATCCGAAAACCAAAATAAGAAATATCATTTTGCCTATTTTAATGAAGCTCTCGACCACCCGAGTCTTGACAAAGAAATTGCCAGGTCAATCAAGAATACCATAGAGAAACTGAAAGAAAATGATCACGCCGTCGAGGCGGTGCAATTTGACTACCTGGATTACATCGTGCCTGCTTACTATGTGCTAACTACAGCCGAAGCATCGTCAAATCTTTCGAGGTATGATGGAGTGAGATACGGGTACAGAACCAAGCAAACCGTCTCTGATCTCACTGAATTTTATAAATTCAACCGTTCGGAAGGCTTTGGCAAAGAGGTCAAGAGGCGCATCATGCTAGGCACATTTGTTTTGAGTACCGGTTATTATGATGCTTATTTTACAAAAGCTCAGCAGGTAAGACAATTACTTGTAAAGAAGACAAAAGAGATCTTTAAAAATTATGATTTTATTTTAATGCCGACTTCGCCCAGCCCTGCTTTCAAGATCGGCGAAAAGATGAATGATCCTATCGCCATGTATCTCGCCGACATTTTCACTGTTATGGCAAACCTTGTAGGCTGTCCCGCAATTTCTCTTCCCCTCTTCAAACACAGTGCTGGCATGCCTTTTGGCCTCCAGGCAATGACCAGCGAGTTTAATGAAGTATCTTTGTTGCAGGTTTCGAAGCAATTAATGGAGCTCTCAGTCCACTAAAAAACCTAATTCATTGGAGCTGGAGGCGTAGCGGCTTCGCCCAGGGCCTAGGTAGAAAGATCAATCGGACAGATAAAGTCTCCTGATAAAATGAATCGTAATGAGGTTAGTCAAAAATTTTTTGTTCCATATAGTTTCCGGTTTGCTTGCGTGTTTGTATCCAGAGGTAGCCGGCTCACAACAAACAGATCCTCTCCCAACGACTCAACGTGACACAGGTGTTCACAACGAAGCCATCAAGAAGACCCTCAATGACCCGAGAAGAGCATTCAGAGACCTATTTGTGACGACTCCGACCGACGTCGAAAATTATTCCATCCAATTGAATCCAAGAGCAATCAGCTTCGTCCAGGATTATATGCTACGGCACTCAAGGCAGTTAGAACAAATGAAAGGCTGGGGCAGGCCTTATTTTGACATGATGCAGGAAATTCTCAATGCTCACGGGCTTCCCGGTGAGTTAAAATATCTTGCGGTAATTGAATCCGACCTAAGGTCATTTGCCCTGTCGTGGGCCGGCGCTGTGGGTCCGTGGCAGTTTATGCCGGGTACCGCCCGGCGAATGGGGCTTAAAGTGAGTCCTTATCTCGATGAAAGGACAGATTATTATAAAAGCACTCATGCCGCGGCAAGATACCTTAAAGAACTTTTTTCAACTTACGGCGACTGGCTCCTGGTCATTGCTGCTTACAACGGCGGAGTTGGAAATGTAGATCATGCCATCAGAAAAAGTGGTAGCCGCAATTTTTGGGATCTTCAAAATTATCTGCCTGAAGAGAGCCGCAATCATGTAAAAAAATTCATAGCCACCCATTATATCATGGAAGGCAATGGTGGCATTACAACAGTTACTAAGGAAGAAGCAAAAGACATTCCCGAAAAAGGAAAAAATATTCTAAGTGACGCGGAGCTTCAAAATTCAAAACTTCAAACCATTTCGGGTAAATACAATTCAATTATTCTCGCTAAAAATATCATGATGGATATTGCCAGCTTCAACCGCTACAATCCGAACTTCGATAAGCAGATCGCAGTGAAAGGAACGTTTGACCTGCGGTTGCCTGCCGATAAAATGGACACGTTCAATACCAAAAAATATCAAATTTTGGAAGAATCTCTAAGGTTGTTACTGGCTCCAGTAAGCGATTAAACTTGATTACGCACGAGCACTTCCCTAATGGCCTCTGCCTTCAGCAAACATTCCTCCCACTCTTTGTCAGCCTCGCTGTAAAAAGTGATACCTGATCCTGTTTGAAAAGAAAGATAGCTGTTATTCGCATTGTACATGATGCTTCTTATCACAACGTTGAAATCAAAATCACCTTCAGGGGTTATATAACCAATAGCGCCGGAGAAAATTCCCCGTTTCGTTTTTTCATATTGCTCGATCAGTTCCAACACCCTTTTCTTTGGCGCGCCCGTCATTGAGCCCATTGGAAAAGTTGCTTTTATTATTTCTTTAAACGAAATATCCGGTTTTAATTCTCCACTTATTGTTGAGATCATTTGATGCACCTGCGGGAAGGAATAAACTCCATAGAGTTCATCTACTTTTACCGTGCCTTCCAGGCAAATCTTTGAAAGGTCATTTCGGATAAGATCTACCACCATTACATTCTCCGAACGATCTTTTGCGCTTTGCCGCAATTCCTCTTTAAACTCATCGTCTTCAACTTTATCACGATCTCTTTTGGAAGTTCCTTTTATTGGCTGAGATATGAGCTTATTCCCTTTCTTCTTTAAAAATCTTTCAGGACTTGCGCACAGCAAATACTTGTTAGCGAGTTTGTAAAACCCCGAAAATGGATTCGGCGATACAGCGGACAATTTCTTATAAACATCTACTGGATCGATAATAACATCCTCGGCGAAAAATTCCTGACAAAAATTTATTTCGTAACAATCACCTCGAAGAATATTCCGTTTTAATTTCTGAATAATAGAAATATACTCTTGCTTCCCGATCCGGCTCTGAATGTTTATTGGGCCCGGTATAACGGGGCTTGGATCTCCAGCCCTCAAAATTTCATCATATATTTCCCCAGCATCCCTGTTTGAACTTTTAATGAACATTTGCTTGCCATCAAACTTTATCAAGATCTCCGGCTGAAAGAAATAAAGATCAGGGAATTGAACCTTGTCTAAGTTCGAAGAATGAACATTTTCAATCTCATTCTTCAGATCATACCCCAGGTGGCCAAATAGCCATCTCCGATCCGCAGAAATAAATTCCTGCAATTTCTCAAGGGCATTTCCTGTATCTGCCATTAGAAAATTTGCGGCACCTGCGGCAAGTACGCATTCAACCGTATGCAGCCTGGACTTGTATTGATGATTGTCCAAAAAACAAAAAGTGTTGAACCGATCTGCCCAGTTCAACACCTTTTCTTTTACTTGTGTAAAATTAATAACAGGAAAAATGCAGTTGGTGCTGGTTGCGTGATTCAACTTTTATAGAAAAATTAGAAGTCGTCTTCATCATCATCATCAAAACCGCGCTCATTGAAAAGATCCATGTCCTTAAACTCCTCATCGAGTTTAAAATCATCATCATCGTCGGCGCCTTTCTTACCTCCGCTTTTTTTTGCCTTCGATTTTGGAATATCAAATTCTTCAAAATCCGGATCCCAATTTTCCTCCTCTTCTACCTTATCCCATTCATCCACTTCTTCCTCCACATCATCGTCATCGTCCTCTTCTGCAGAAGTCTTTTTTGGAGAGGCTACGACTTTGCTTTTTTTTGATGCGGGGCTATCCATCTCATCATCGTCATCAAGATCATCGTCGTCTTCTTCTAATTGTTTTTTTGGTTTTGAAGAAGCCTTTTTTTCCGGCTCCTTGGATTCGGTTTTTGTTTTTCCTAAGGATTTTTTCGCCTTGTCGGATTTACTCGCCATAATCTATAGGATTAGTAAAGTGTAAATTTCAACGAAGTTTTTAAATCGCCAAATTTTTTAAAAATTATTTTTTTGCCTTCTCTTTGCGCAATTGTACCTAGCGTTTGCCTAAACTAACATATATAAGTTAGGCTATACTTATCGTAACGAAATTATCTGTTCCCTGCCCGGGCCATTTGAGATGTATTGAATATGAATGCCAACAGTCTCGTTAATAAATTCAACGTACTGTTTCATGGCTACAGGCAATTCTTCCGGCAGTTTCGCTGCACTTGTGGAAACATTCCACCCCATGAAGTCTTTATAAACTGGTTCAATATTGATCCTGGTCATTTGAAAAGGGATCTCTGTGCTATCCTTACCATTCAGTTTATACGACGTACAAATTTTCAATTCCGTAAAAACATCCAGAACATCAGCTTTTGTCATAACAAGTTTTGTAACACCATTTACCATACAAGCAAATCGAAGAGCGACCAGGTCGATCCAACCGCAGCGACGTGGTCGGCCGGTTGTTGCCCCAAATTCATTACCCACTTGTCGTAATTTTTCGCCCGTTTCATCATTTAGTTCCGTAGGAAACGGGCCGCTGCCCACGCGGGTACAATAGGCTTTAGTAACTCCAATCACTTCGCCGATTTTTTGTGGTGCTACACCCAGGCCACTGCACACGCCGGCCGTTATGGTGCTGGACGACGTGACAAAAGGAAAAGTCCCGAAATCTATATCAAGCATGCTGCCCTGCGCACCTTCCGCCAAAACTTTTTTGCCCTGTTGCAACTTGGAATTAATGAAATATTCACCATTGACAATATTCAAGTGCTTCAAAAATTCTACCGCTTCAAAAAATTCTTCTTCCCACGCAGAAATATCCTCGTTGAATGCATAATTGTCTAGAAGCTTTTGATGCTTTAACCTAAGTTTGATATACGCGGTTGTGAAATTTTTATCCAACAGGTCTCCGACCCTCAGACCATTTCTGCCGGTTTTATCCATATAAGCCGGACTAATGCCCTTCAAAGTTGATCCTATCTTATCATTGCCTTTTGAAAGTTCGGCCGCTTTATCCAGGGCACGATGGGTTGGAAGAATAAGATGTGTACGCTCAGCGATAAATAAATTTTTTCTAAAGTCGATCCCAAAAGATGAAACTGTATCGCATTCTCTTTTTAACGTTACCGGATCAAGTACAACCCCATTTCCCACGAGATTTATGACCCCTTCATGAAAAACACCAGAAGGTATCTGGTGTAGCACTATCTTTTTATCGTTTACGTACAAAGTATGGCCGGCGTTAGGCCCGCCCTGGAACCGGGCTATCAGATCATAATCGTTTGCAAAAAAATCAACAATCTTTCCCTTCCCTTCATCACCCCATTGGAGGCCAAGAATTACATCAACCATTTAGTATTGATTATTTAGAATTGTCAATCGAGTGTTTCTACCTTCCTTTAGCGCTGGCAAAAATAATTATTGGGAAATTGCTTTTTTGAAATATTCTGAAATGTGAATAATAATTCATCGGAAAAATTCGAGTGAGACAGTGAGCGGCGAATATCACAGCGTCTCGGTGTCAAAACGATCAACAGAATGTATACCCGTCAGTGCTCTCAGCTTGCTCACAAGATCGTCGAGCTCTTCTTTGTCATGCACATACACTTTCATATTCCCCTCAAACAAGCCTTCTTTTGCTTCGATCGTTATGGCAGCTATATTGATCTTCATTTCTCCGGAAATAAGATTGGTAATCTTATTTACTACTCCAACATCATCTAGTCCAATGATTCGCAAACCGGTCAGGAATGAGATCTCTTTGTTCTTCGCCCATTTTGTTTTCACAACCCGATGTCCATAATTGGCTAGTAATTTCGCTGCATTCGGACAGTTCGTGCGATGAATTGTCAATCCTTTACCCGTGGTGACAAAACCAAACACGTCATCTCCCGGTATGGGCTTACAACAATTAGCTAGATTATAAACAATTTTATCACTGCTTTCGCCGAAAATAATTAGCTCGGTTTCTTTTTTTGAAATTGTCGGAACTACTTCTGGTTTTAACTCAGGTAATTGTTTCACCGGTTTGGGTGGTTCAAGCCTGTCTCCATGCACTTTAAATTCCTTCAAATCTTTTAGGTCAATGTTCTTAATGGCAACCTGGTAAAAAAGGTCCAGGGGTGAGCTCAGCTTGTACCAGCTTACAACCTCATCAATATTATGTTGAGAAAATGCTGCACCAGTTCCTTCCAGTTTCTTTTGCAAAGTGTACTTTCCATCTTCCGCTATTTTTCGCTTCTCTTCTTTTAACGCGTCCTTTATTTTACTTTTTGCCTTTGCAGTAACAACGAAGGTCAACCAATCTTCTGATGGTTTTTGTTTATTACTCGTAATGATCTCAACCTGGTCACCGCTGCGTAATTTTTGGCTGATAGGAACAAGTTTATGGTTCAGTTTTGCACCAATGCATTTCACGCCAATGGCGCTATGAATAGAAAATGCAAAGTCCAATGCTGTTGAACCAACCGGCAGCATCTTAACATCACCTTTCGGAGTGTACACATAAATTTCTTCAGCAAGAAAACTGGTTTTGAAGTCTTGAAGAAAATCAATTCCATCCGTGCCTTCGGCCGAAATGACCTCGCGTATTTGCTGGAACCATTTGTCAAAGCGACTTTCATCAGGACCGTTCCAGTGGGCTGCCAAACCTTTCTCCGCAATTTCATTCATCCTTTTTGTCCGTATCTGCACCTCTACCCACCGGCCTTCAGGCCCCATTACCGTGGTGTGCAACGCTTCGTACCCATTACTCTTCGGATTGCTCAACCAGTCTCTCAATCTTTCCGGAGAGGGTGTGTATTCATCCGTTATCAGGGAGTATACTTTCCAGCAATCTTCCTTTTCTCTTTCTGCCGGAGACTTTAAGATAACGCGGATCGCAAAAAGATCATACACCTCTTCAAAAGCCACTCCTTTTTTCTTCATCTTGGTCCAAATGGAATGAATGCTCTTAGGTCGACCATAAATTTCAAAATCAAACCCGGTTTTTTCGAGTTTCTCATCGAGGGGCTTTATGAACTCATTGATATATTTTGTTCGTTCTCTTTTTGTCTCAGCGAGTTTTTGCGCAATTTCTTTGTAAGTCTCGGGCTCCAGAAATTTCATGGCGAGGTCTTCCATTTCCGTCTTGATATTATATAAGCCCATGCGGTGAGCTAATGGTGCATATACATATACTGTTTCTGAAGCGATCTTCAATTGCTTCTCTCTTTTCATGCTCTCGAGAGTACGCATGTTGTGGAGACGGTCAGCCAATTTAATCAGGATAACACGCGGGTCATCAGTGAGAGTGAGTAATATCTTTTTAAAATTTTCTGCCTGCTTGGATGCATTGACGTCTATAACATTAGAAATTTTTGTAAGTCCATCGACGATCCTGGCGATCTCATTTCCGAAATCTCTTTCAACTTCTTCGAGCGATATGTCCGTATCCTCGACCGTATCATGCAATAGCGAGCAAATCGTTGAGCGAATACCGAGACCAATTTCTTCTACGCAAATTCTTGCGACGGCTAACGGGTGAAGTATGTAGGGTTCGCCACTTTTTCGGCGCATGGTTTTGTGTGCATCGGCGGCCATTTCGAAAGCAAGGCGGATCGTCTTTCGGTCACCGGGCTTGAGCTTTGATTTCAAACTGCGCAGCAACGCACGATATTCACGAAGTATCAGCTTTTTTTCCTGTTCCTCGCTTAGGTTATATTTAGGTATTTGTGCAACGGTTTCCACAGTTGACAAATTTACGCAAAAGCTTCCTCTTTCTTTATCGGAATTGGCCTACATTTGCAGCCCATTTTGAAAGTTTAAGAGCTTCAGAGTTCAAGAGTTTCAGAAGGGCGGGACGCCGCAACGATATTAAAATATTTGTTTGATCGAACGTAAAGAGCGGGTGTGGTGAAATTGGTAGACATATCCCGCCGCAGGGCGGGACGCCGCAACGATATTAAAATATTTGTTTGATCGAACGTAAAGAGCGGGTGTGGTGAAATTGGTAGACATACCAGACTTAGGATCTGGCGCCGCAAGGCATGGGGGTTCGAGTCCCTCCACCCGCACAACTTTTATTTATTTGTTGAACAAAGATGAGTTTTTTATGGCAACAGTTACAAGAGAAAATATAGGTTTGTTAAACGATAAGCTGACCGTGTCTTTATCAAAAGATGATTACCTGCCGGCTTTTGAAAAATCATTAAAAGAGTACAGCAAAAGAGCAAACATTCCGGGTTTTCGTAAGGGCATGGTGCCTGCCGGCCTGATCAAAAAAATGTATGGCAGTTCCTTATTTACAGATGAAGTACTCCGCTCTATTGATCGCGAACTGGTAAAATATCTTGAAACAGAGAAGGTCGACATTTTTGCTCAGCCTTTGCCGGATGAGCTCAATCTCCGTCAACTGGATGTAAATAGCCCGACTGACTATCATTTTTCTTTTGAAATTGGATTGAAACCTGATTTTAAGCTGGCTGACCTGGGCAAGACCAAAACGACGAGATATAAAGTGAAGGTGACCGACGAGATGATCAATAGCGAAATTGCACGACTGCAAAACAGGTATGGAAATATGAAGGATGAGGATACCGTCACCACCGAGGAAAATGTTTTGAACGTTACATTCAGTGAAGTTGACGAGAACGGGAATAATCTACCGGACGGCATCACAAAAGACAATTCCCTGCTTGTAAAATATTTTGCCCAAAACATACGGCAGGACCTGATGAGTAAAGCAAAAAATGATTTTATCATCATAAAGTTAAAGACAGGTTTTGAGGACAAAGAGAGAGAATGGATCATGGGTGATCTTGGATTGGGTAAAGATGACGAAGCGTCAGCAGATAAGAACTTCAAGGTGCTGATCACAAAAATCGGCTTGTTAGAAAAAAGAGAATTGAATGAAGATTTTTTTAAACAGCTTTACCCAAATGGTGATGTCACATCTGAAGCCGATTTCAGGAATAAGGTCAGCGAAGAGATCCAGGTGCACTGGGATGGGCAAGCAAGACATCAATTGCAACACCAGGCTTATCATGATTATTGGATCACACCGAATTAAAATTCCCGGAAGATTTCCTAAAAAAATGGATGAAAACTCAAGGCGAAAAATCAAAGAGCGATGAGGACGTGGAAAAAGAATTCCCGGTTTTTATCAATCAATTGAAATGGACATTGATTTCCGACAAAATCGTTTCAGAGAGCGGCATACAGGTTACGCAGGATGAGATACGGAATTTTGCCAGGCAACAGTTATTTGGATACATGGGAATGGGACAATTGGATGAAGAGCAAGCGTGGGTGAAAGACTACGTCGAAAAAATGATGAAGGATCGCAAGTATCTTGAAGACGCTTACAACCGAATTCAAGGGCAGAAAATTTTTGATTGGGCGGAAATCCAGTTAAATCCCGAGGAAAAACAAATAACCGCAGAAGAATTTACAAAGTTAGTGGAAGCACACCAACATCACCATCATTAAAAAGTTTCATCCGTAATAAAGTTTATTCGTTCCGTTAATAGGGAATGCCAATTCGTCTTCTCATCAGTAATTATGTGTGGCCCATTAGTGTAATTCGTGTCAGTATTTTGTGGTTTTGCCAATTGGACGGATATTTGATGGCTTAATTCTTCTACAAATAAATATTCTTATGGGATTTAATTCAGAATTTGAAAAATATGCTGTCAAACATCGTGGCATTTCCAGCAATACCCTGCACGGTTATGCAACTGGCCTGGTGACGGCACTTACTCCAAATATTATTGAAGAGCGCCCCATGAATGTGGCTGTCATGGATGTTTACAGCCGTTTAATGATGGATCGCATTATTTTTCTCGGTTATCCCATCAACGATGAAGTTGCGAACATCGTTACGGCACAATTACTTTTTCTTGATTCAACTGACCGAACAAGAGATATCAACATGTACATCAACAGCCCTGGCGGAGTCGTGTACTCTGGCCTCGGAATGTACGACACCATGCAGTATGTATCTCCTGATGTAGCAACTATCTGCATTGGCATGGCGGCGTCAATGGCTTGTGTATTATTAGGCGCCGGTACAAAAGGAAAAAGGGCGGCATTAAAACACGCCCGGATCATGATGCACCAGCCCAGTGGAGCGATCGGTGGACAAGCGAGCGATATTGAGATCACGGTCAAAGAAATCAGGAAACTGAAAAATGAATTGTATGAAATTGTAAATTATCATACAGGTCGGTCGGTAAACCAGATCGAAACTGATTTTGATCGTGATAAATGGATGACGGCAGCGGAAGCAAAAGAATATGGCCTGGTGGATGAAGTCTTGCTGATCAATCCAAAGAAAGAAAAGAAGAATGAATAACATCTTCTTATATCACAAGCTTTTTCCGATCGGCAGAATTTACCCAACGAAATGACCATTATCAACTCCGATTGCCTGCCGGAACACGGGCCGGCCGGTAACAAAAAACAAAAAAACGATAAACGATAAATTTTATGTCTCGTAACAATTTTTTATACACCAACTGGCGCAGCGATGATGAAGAAGAAGTTCCGGAAGAAAGGCCCAAGTCCGACCTGATGATATTCAGTAAGAAGCTGGAGAAATTATTTTTTGAAAATCGCAGTGTGCACCTGTGGGGAGTAGTAGATGATAAGAGCGCAAAGGATGTGGTGAGCAAATTGTTATTGCTCGATGCGGATAAAACGGAAGAAGAAATAAAATTTTACATCAACAGCCCTGGTGGAGTAGTTACCAGCGGGATGGTTATATATGACACGATGCGAATGATCAAGAGTCCCGTCAGTACTATCTGCATGGGGCTGGCAGCTTCCATGGGAAGTATTTTGTTGAGTGGTGGAGTGAAGGGCCGTCGTCTGATTTATCCTCACGGCGAGGTTATGATACATCAGCCTTCTCTGGGAGGTCATATCCAGGGAGTGAGTGCCGACCTTGAAATTCAGGCCAGGCAGACACAAAGAGTTAAGGAAATTGGTGCAAGGATCCTCGCCGAAAATTGCAGTAAAACGGTGGAAAGAATTATGAAAGATTTTGATCGCGATTATTGGATGGATTCCAAAGAAGCTGTTGAGTACGGCATTGTCGATAATGTTATTGATAAGATATAAAGCCCTATTAACGAGTTTTTTAAAGGTTTGGGCTAAATAATGCCTTCCCAATCAATATGGTTTTATAATTTTGCCTCTACCAAACCCTTTTCTAATCCGTTGAATATTTAGACTAATGGCAAAAAATCCTCTGCATTGTTCGTTTTGTGGGCGTAGCCGCGATGAAGTTAAAATTCTCATTGCGGGACAGGAAGGACATATTTGTGAAAACTGCGTCGAGCATGCCCGCGAAATAATCGAGCAGGAGTTAGTGATACGGGACGAAAAGACAGCGTCATCCTTTAAGCTAACTGTAAAAAAACCTGTCGAGATAAAAAAATTCCTTGATGAATATGTAATAGGACAGGAAGAAGCCAAGAAGGTTTTGGCTGTTGCAGTATATAATCATTACAAACGGCTGCAGCAAAAAAATGCAGACAATAATAATGATGTCGAGATTGAAAAAAGCAACATCATTATGGTCGGCGAAACAGGAACAGGCAAAACTTTGCTTGCAAAGAGTATTGCCCGCATGCTGAATGTTCCATTTACCATAGTCGATGCCACTGTGTTCACAGAAGCAGGCTATGTGGGCGAAGACGTAGAAAGTATTTTGACAAGGCTGTTGCAGGTTTGTAATTATGACATCAGTGGTGCTGAACGCGGGATCGTTTACATCGATGAAATCGACAAGATTGCCCGCAAAGGAGATAATCCTTCCATTACTCGTGACGTAAGCGGTGAGGGTGTGCAGCAGGGTATGTTGAAATTACTGGAAGGCACCGATGTTTTAGTTCCGCCACAAGGCGGCCGTAAGCACCCTGAGCAAAAGCTCATTAAGATCAACACCCAAAATATCCTGTTCATATGCGGGGGAGCCTTTGACGGAATCGATAAGATCATTGCCCGGCGCGTGCAAACAAATACGATCGGTTTTAATGTTGACAAAGTACAGCAGGAGAGCATGAAGAAAAACCTGCTTCGCTATATAAATGCGCAGGACCTGAAAGCATTTGGCCTAATCCCTGAATTATTAGGGCGTTTGCCTGTGGTTACCCACCTCGATCCTTTGGATGCGAATACACTTCGCGCCATACTCACGGAACCCAAGAATGCATTGTTGAAACAGTACAAAAAGCTTTTTGAACTGGAGGGGATAAAATTATCAATAGAAGAAGAGGTATTGGGTTTTATGGTAGAGAAAGCAGTTGAATACAAATTAGGAGCAAGGGGACTGCGTAGCATTTGCGAAGGTATCTTAACAGACGCCATGTTTGAGCTACCATCGTCGAAGGAAACCAGTTTTACTCTCGATCTTGAATACGCAAGGCGCAAGTTTGACAAGAGCAAGTTGAGCCTGTTGAAAGTCGCCTAAACGCCACATTAAAATCGAATGCCGCTATTTAACGTTGGAATTCTCCGGCGTTTTTTTATTTCACTAACTTTAAGCACGAATCTTTAAACCATTAACCGATTTTATGCAAGAGTTAATTGATAAATTAAAAACGGAGGCCGGCCTGACAGATGAGCAAGCCAAAAAAGCAATTGAAACAATCAAAAATTTTGTAGTCGAAAAGTTTCCCATGCTCGAAGGAGCAGTTGGAAATTTATTCGGTAACTCGTAGGTTCAGCAAACTTTATCTAACTGGTCTGCAATGGTGATATTTGCCGCTGGCTGCCTGGGCAGGGGTGACGGCACGGCTACAGCCAACCAAAAAGAAAATCAGTGTAAGAATAAACAGAAGGTTTTTCATTTTCATCATCATGAATTTAGCTTTTAAAAGTACTACATTCATTTTTAAAATCAGCATAGAACCACTACCAAAATCTGCGCAATTTTTTTTAGAAACTTTACTATCCAGAATTGATGAATCCCCCATGTATTTACTTACGGCGGGGGGCTTATAGATATCCAACCCCCATCAACGACAAGGGTTTGCCCGGTAATGTGCCGCGATGAGGGAGATACGAGGAATAGTGCGGCGTTAGCAATATCGCTTACTTCGGCCGGTCGCCCCATGGGAGTGATTTGTGACCAGGTCTTGACAAATTCCGCATCGCCGGTGGTTCGTTCGGTAATTGTTGCTCCCGGAGCAACCGTATTGATAGAAATATTGAATTGCGAAAGTTCGATCACCAGGGTCTTTGCCAGCATTTCAATTCCAGCCTTGGTCATGCCGTAAGCAGCTAAGTTTTTATGCGCCTGGTGGCCCGTCACCGATGACATCAACAGGATGCTACCCCCTGACCGTTGCGTTTTCATTTGACTGGATGCGGCCTGTGCAAGGAAAAAACTACCCCCAAGGTTGATGTTCATTAGCCTTTCCAAAGAGTCTGACGTATACGTAAAAAAATCACCAAAAATAGTGACCCCTGCGTTGGCAATTGCAATTGTGAGGGCGCCAAACTTTTTTACTGCTTCTTCAACCATGGCATTGATAAAGAAAATATCTGCCGCATCACCGGCCATAGGAATGCATTGACCATTTTCCCCTTCAATTTTTTTTGCGGCTTTCCGGGCAAGGTCTTCATCGATATCATTTAATATAGTCCTTGCACCCTGCTCGCACAATTGCCTTGCAATTTCAAAGCCTATTCCCTGGCCAGCGCCAGTGATCACCGCTACTTGTCCATCAAATGTATTTTGAACGATCATAAGACTTGCTTATCCAATATTATTTCATCTATTTTATTTCCCAAACCTCAATGCCATATGCGGGCAAATCCAATATTAATTTCTTTCCTGAGATCTTTCCATTTTCCTTTCCAAGTAGTTGGATGAGGCTCTTCACTGGCCGATCGATTTCAAAAAGGTGGATTGCTGCTCGTTGTGGCCGATCAGAAAGATTAACCGCCACACAAACTACATTTTTTTCCTTTCGGACAAAGGAAAATACGTTGTCATTATCATTGGTCAGGGTTTGATACTTCCCAAAGATCAACGCAGGGTTCGACTGGCGCAGGTGAATCATTGTTTTATAAAAATTAAACAAAGAGCTAGGATCTTTTCTTTCTTCCTCCAATGAAATGCCATCACCCGGTTTCAAATTGGTGCTGTCCCACCACGGACCGGTATTCTTATACCACAATGCCATTCCCTTCCCGGTATCTGTTTTATACCATTCAAAAGCTTCCCTGATAGGAATGTCATTGGCATCAGTCATGCCATATTTTCCCGCGCCATTCTTGCCGAACATTCCCAGCTCCTGCCCGTAATAGATCGAAGGAACGCCGCCGATCATAAGATTTAATGTTGCGCCGATTTTTTCTTTTGCCAGGTTTTTATTCACAACAGACGCGAAGCGCTGCATATCGTGATTCTCAATAAAGACCACCTGCTGTTTATTCTGTGTGATCATGTTTAACGTAGTGTCCGCAATGGCAGCAATTCTGTTTTTATCAAATGTGGCAATTGCTCCTTGCAGTTGAAATGCAAAAACACGATCAACATTTGCTTTTTGAAAATACTCGTTCCCATATGAAGACCACACAGCTTGCTCTGCGACGATACGAAGTCTGGGATTGATTTGTTTTAATTTGCTCAATAATGGGTCCCAGAATCTCGTTAAAAGACCGGTGAGTCTCCCCTTAAAGTCAAGATCATCCATCATGTGGTCTAAACGAAATCCGTCAACCCCATCATCAAATTTTCCATCTTTGTTTGGATCGACGAAATATTTGAAAAGCTCGAAATTATACTCCTGGAAATCTTTGCTATTCAGGTTAGCGGTCGCTACTTTTCTTTTTGTTCCATCGTAGCCCGACAATTCATTAAGCCCGAAAATGATGCTCTCTGGTTTCCTGTTAGCAGTGTCATTGTACAAGATGTAATCACTGTACTTTGATCTCGGATTTCCATACGAGTCTTTCCACCACAGCTGATCTTCTGTTACATACTGTGTTTCCATATCCATATAGACCTTCATCCCCCGACGATGTACCTCCTTTACGAGATTTATGTAGTCCTGCATCGTTCCAAATTCCGGGTCAATCTTATGAAAATCCACTGCGAAATAGTTATGGTAATAAACGGATTCATATAAGGGAAGCAATAAAATGGAGGTTACTCCCAACTCCTGCAGATAGTTAAGTTTCTGGGCGACGCCATTGAGATCTCCGTGACCATCACCATTACTATCATAAAAGCTTCTTTGAAAAAGATGGTAAATGATCTCGCCTTTCGACGAGTTTTGTGCCTTAACCGAAAACGCAGTTGCTGAAAGTAAAATGCAAACGAGACGTTTCAGGAAAATAGGCATGAGACCACGTGTTGGAAGTTTAAATCTTAAATAAATATAGGGGCAAAATTTTGCGATCGAGTAGGAAGGTAGCAATTAGTGCGCTACCTGTCCTCTCACACCACCGTGCATACCGGTCTGGTACACGGCGGTTTGTTAGAATAATGATGGCTGCCCATCAGTTTGCCAATTGTAATAATTGTAGAAGCCTCGGTAACCTGCCTGACGCCAGTATTCACCATCCAGCGTTTGGCGTAGTATCGGACTATGAGCAATTCTGCAAGCTCCCTTGCTGCTGTTGCCCCACATATATGCTTTTGATTTTGCCACTCCTAATTTGATCAAGTTGTTCACCTTTGTCTTTACCCGCTTCCACTTTCGCCATGTTGTTATTCTGAGTCGTGTTCGTATCATTTCATCAAGCTGTTGCATACTTTTCTTCGCTTTCGCTATCTTAAAGTAATTTACCCATCCGCGTATCACAGCCTCTAACTTTTTCAGTTTTGATTGCTGTGGTGTTGGGTCGCTTGATTTGGTGATTCGTTTACACTTCTCTTTGATACGTCTCAGTGATTTCTTGCTGATTCGTATTTCATACTTTTCTTTCTTCTTGTAAAATGAAAAGCCTAATAACTGGCTTCCTGTGGGACGGCTGATCTTGGTCTTCTCTCTGTTTACTTTTAGTCGCAGCTTCTTCTCAATGTAATTGATGATGCTCTCCGCTACTTGCTTCGCCGATTTTTCACTCCTTACATAAATACTGCAATCATCCGCATACCGCACAAATTTGTGACCTCGCTTATTCAACTCTTTGTCTAACTCATGCAAGATGATGTTAGAAAGCAGTGGACTTAACGGACTGCCTTGTGGTGTGCCTTCTACTCGCTGGCTTACCACGCCGCCTTCCATTATTCCACTTCGCAAATAAGCATTGATCAATTTTAATGTACGTTTGTCCTTTACTGTGTTACTTAGTAATGCCATCAGTTTTTGATGGTTTACTGTATCGAAGAACTTTTCTAAATCCAGTTCTATTATCCAGTCATATCCTGCATTAATGTACTGCTGGGCAGTTATTACCGCCTGATGTGCACTTTTGCCGGGACGGAATCCAAAACTGTTTTTGTCAAATTGTTCTTCGTACACCGGGCTCAACGCCTGGTGTATGGCTTGTTGCAGCATCCTGTCTGTTACAGTAGGTATGCCCAACATTCTTACTCCGCCTTGTGGTTTAGGTATCTCTACCTTTCGCACAGGCCTTGGCTTGTACGTGCCTTCCAGTATTTGCTGACATAAACTTTGATAGTGGGTATATAAAAATTGGCGAAGTTCATCGCTCTGCAGATTGTCTATACCCGCCGCTCCCCCATTGCGTTCTACCGCTACAAGGGCTTTCTCAATGTTTCTTCTGTCAATAATTCTTTCCAGCATCTTACTTTAACTGATAGCGCATCCGGGCAGTTCCATCATTTATTCTTATCTCTGACTAAGCTCCTCTTATCTTTTACTTTCAGCTTCCGGCCTATCCTCAGATAAGTAGTTCTCTTATGCGTTTGTGCTTTCTTTCCTTTTCGTCATTGATAATTTCTCTGATAGTCCTTTCCTTCTAACATTTCGTCCTTTGTCCTTATGTGAGACCTCCACATTGCCGTTTGATTCGGTTGTAGCTCGTTGCCGGCTTACTATGACGTCTGCTGACTTCTTACAATACCCTCTTATATTGCTATAAGTCGTTGCCGCTTCAGGTTGCGCTTCTCCCTCGGCCAACTTACTGTAAGATCTCTCAGGGTAAGTTTATTTCTTTCCACTCATGCAGCCTCTGTATCTACCTGATTACATTCTGTGCAGTGTCGGGCTTTTGTTTCTTTGGCAACATCACCCATGTAACCCTGCCTCTTATACAGTTCCTGTTCGTAAGCTCGAGTGTTTGCCGCCAGCTTCCTTCAGATTCCACTTCACAGTGGACACCCTTGCTCTTGGCTAATGATACGCACTACAACGCTCATTCGGGACTTGCACCCTATAGATAATAAACATGCCTGACACACCAAAAAAAATCCCGCTTTTAGCGGGATCAAATCTTTAGAGTTCTATTGTTTTTTGTGACCTCCTCCGTCTTCGGGCTTTTTGCAGCATTTGGGAAGCTGCTTGTATGAATCACCATTAGCAGGAATATCGTCAGCGTCATATCCGGCATTGGCAATTGCTGTCTTTATGTTTTCAATATTGGTGCGATCCGTGAGATATTTTACTGTCGTCTCCTTTCTTTTCACATTTACGTTGACATAGGTAACGCCGTCATATCTCTTTAAATACGTCTCAATTTTTTGTTTGCATTCATCGCATTGCACGGTTGGAGTGCTGATCTTTGCTGTCAATAGTGCTTTTGTTTGACCGGAGGCAAAAAAAGAAATGCCGGCAACAGCCACTGCAGAAAAAAGAAATTCTTTCATACCCTGGTTTTATTTGCCCACAATTTACAAAACCCGATTCCAGTTGGCAGGATCATTTCGCCATTTTAACAAAATTTCCTGCTGATCCGGAGAGACAATACCTTTTTCAATGGCAAGTTCTATCAAAACTGGGTAAGTTGTGAGGGGCTGATATTCTAAACGTGCTTTTGCAAATGCCTCAGAGGCAAGCGGAAAATCATAGGTAAAAATGGAAACCAACCCCACCACTTCCACGCCCACTGCTCTCAAAACATCCACAACTTGCAAACTGCTCTTACCTGTAGAAACAAGATCTTCAATGACGACCGACCGTTGTCCCTTTTCAAAATAGCCTTCAATCTGGTTGCCAAGGCCGTGTTCCTTAGGCTTGGGACGAACATAGATATAAGGCAACTTTAATTGATCGGCCACTATAGCTCCCCACGCAATTCCAGCTGTAGCTACTCCGGCAAGGAGCTCTGCTTCAGGAAATTTTTCAAAAACAATATTGGACAATTCTGATTTTATGTAGTCCCTTATGAAGGGGAATGATAGAATACGCCGATTGTCGCAATAAATGGGACTTTTCCATCCGCTCGCCCAGGTAAAAGGCTCTTCCAGGTTTAACTTGACCGCATTTATTTGTAAGAGCTTTTCAGCGATTGCTTTTTCATTGGTCATGCAGCTAAGTTAAGAAGATGGAGGTAGAAGACACAGGTGACTTATCCCGGAATCTTTTATCTTGTACCTTGTCCACTGTTTATGTTTATCAAGATCTACTTTAACGACAAGCCTTTGTTCTTATGCGATGTCATTGACGAAACGATCGAACCTTTTGTGCACCACGATGACGCCCTCCTTATTGATGAATTGAATGCCCACACGATACGAACAATGATCCATGAGATGCAACAACCGCAGGTCCACGCCGGGATATTCTTGCATCCCCGTTTTGAAGAATTAAAGAAAGCATTTCTAAAGAAATTTAGTCTCATTAGGGCAGCCGGGGGCCTGGTGAAAAACGATTCTGGTAAAATCCTGATGATACTTAGAAGAGGGAGATGGGATCTGCCTAAGGGAAAACTAGATACACATGAAAAATTAGAAGATTGTGCACTTCGCGAGGTGGAGGAAGAAACCGGTTTGAAAAATGTTGAGCTGGGTTTTCCCTTGACCGTTACTTATCATACCTATCATGAAGGAACAAAATACATTCTAAAGGAAAGCAACTGGTTCACGATGAAGGTGTCTGGAGAGCAAAAACTTATTCCGCAAACTGAAGAAGACATTACTGACATTAAATGGATAAACGTCAGCGAAATCAGTTTGTACTTGTCAAAGGCATTTCCACTGATCTCGGACATCATTGAATCTGCAAAGCATAAAGACTTTACGGCCTCTTGAGAATAGCAACAGTCAGGCGACTTACGCAAACAAGCTTTTCCTTCTCGTCATAGATTTTTATATCCCATACGTGTGTTGTACTCCCTAAGTGCAGCGGCATGGCTATGCCTGTCACGAAACCTTCTCTCGCACTTCGTACATGATTCGCATTTATCTCCAGTCCTACGCAATAAAACTTTGAATGGTCTACCACCATCGCTGATGCTACACTACCGACCGTTTCGGCCAATGTGCAGGAAGCCCCGCCATGCAGGAGCCCGTAAGGCTGAATAGTTCGATGATCAACGGGCATCTTTGCCTTTAGATAATTTTCTCCGACCTCTGTCCATTCAATCCCCACGTATTCAGCCATTGTATTTGGTCCCAATGGTTTTAATTTTTCTATCGATAGCTCTTTATCGAACCAGATCATTGCTCAATATTTTTGTGAAAAAATGAAGCCAGGGAAACGCTCCATGGAATGGCCAATTGATCGGATGGAAAAATCGGGTTGCATGACCTGTACCTCGTCATTATTTTTTTATTGAGGCAAAAACTATTTCCGGAAGAAAATGACTGGCGTCACCGCCGTTACGAATAATGTCCCTGACGATTGTGGAGGCGACTGAAGTGTATTTAGGTTCGCCTGTCAAAAAAATTGTTTCAATGCTGCCATCAAGGGTGCGGTTGGCATCGGCAATTGTTTTTTCATATTCAAAATCGCTCACGTAGCGAATTCCGCGTAAAATAAATTTTGCATTTACCTTTTTACAGAAATCAACAGTCAATCCTTCATAAATGGCGCCTTCCACCCGTGTTTCGTTCTTGTAGATCTCTCGTATCCATCCTAGTCGTTGCTCTGGAGTAAACATAGGAGCCTTGGTTGTGTTTTTCCCAATCCCCACAATTATCTTTTCGAAGAGAGGAATGGCCCGGTCTATAATATCAACATGACCCAGGGTAACCGGATCAAATGTGCCAGGAAACAAACAGACTCGTTGCATAAATACAGTTTAAAAATTAATAATTATTAACTGATAATTATTAATTGTTGTCAAAACCTCTACCTGCAAGGAGGTACAGTACAGCCATTCTTACCGCAACTCCGTTTTCTACCTGCTGTAAGATAATCGACTGCCTGCTGTCGGCCACATCACTATCAATTTCTACTCCGCGATTCATGGGGCCGGGGTGCATGATCACAATATCCTTGTTTAATTCATCCAGCATCTGTCTTTTAATTCCATACACAATATTATACTCGCGCAGCGAAGAAAATAAAACCTGGTTTTGTCTTTCCAGTTGAATGCGCAATACATTTGCTACGTCGCACCATTCTAACGTTCTCTTCAAATTGTAATTTACCTGCACTCCAAGAGCTTCAGAAATATATTTCGGAATTAAAGTCGGTGGGCCACACACGGTCACTTCCGCGCCCATTTTTTTTAGGAGGTAAATATTACTTTGAGCGACGCGACTGTGCATGATGTCACCTACAATAGCAATTTTTCTTCCTTCAAGACCACCTGTTCTTTCCCTGATGGAAAAAGCATCCAGCAAGGCCTGCGTAGGATGTTCATTGGTGCCGTCTCCTGCATTGATGATTGCGGCAGGAATATGCTTTGCCAGGAAATGTGGTGCTCCACTGGCACTATGCCTCATCACTACCATATCCACCTTCATGGAAAGAATATTGTTGACGGTATCAAGAAGTGTTTCTCCTTTTGAAACTGATGAACCTGAAGAACTGAAATTGATTGTATCAGCGCTAAGCCTCTTTTCAGCCAGTTCAAATGAAATTCTTGTTCGTGTTGAATTTTCGTAGAACAAGTTGACGATAGTCACATCACGAAGTGAGGGAACTTTTTTGATAGGTCGCTGTAAAACTTCTTTGAATTGATCTGCTGTTTGAAGGATGAGAGAAATATCGTCTTTACTAAGATCTTTAATGCCCAACAGGTGTTTGGTAGAAAGGCTCATTAAAGGGCGAAGATAGCGGAAAAGGCACAAGGAACAAGGGACAAGGAAACAGCGTCATCCAAGCTTCTTTAGAATTGTGGATAATATATTGCGAATCTGCACGGTTTCTTGTCGGATTTTTGCTCGCTCGAATTCCAAGGTTTTATTTCCATAAAGCAGTACTAATCTTAGGAAAACAGCACATCCCTTTGCCTCTCTTCTGGATATTCTGATTTTCATCTTTTCATCTGCTTTGCCAATGTCATCGGATGAATTGATCTGCTGTTTGAAGGATGAGAGAAATGTCGTCTTTACTAAGATCTTTAATGCCCAACAGGTGTTTGGTAGAAAGGCTCATCAAAGGGCGAAGATAGCGGAAAAGGCACAACAGATCTTGCGAAACTTTTCAAAGCGGTCTTCTAACTCTTGAGACATCGAGCTTATTTTAATTCACTCTTCAAATCGGAGACTCGTTCCCTTTACTTGCCTTGTTTCTTGTTCCTTGTACCTTGTTCCTTGTCCCCCGTCCTCATTCCACCATCACCACTTCTTCCTTCCCATCCTTTTCTTTCCAATACACTTTTACTTTTTGGGAGATGATCGAATCAATTGATTTGCCTACATAATCCGGCTGAATCGGAAATTGACGGCTGAACCGGCGGTCTATCAATACGCACAGCTCTACTTTTTCGGGGCGCCCCAAATCCATCAGGGCGTCCAGCGCAGCCCGAATGGTACGACCCGTGTAGAGAACATCGTCGATCAGAACGACATTCTTGCCCTCAATGGAAAAGAGAATATTGGTTTGATTGGCCACGTGCAACTCTTTGTGGATGTCATCCCGGTAAAAAGTGATATCGAGCTTGCCGTACTTTATTTCATTTTCGGGCATGTGTTTTTTTATTTCTCCCACAATTTGATCAGATAAATAAACGCCCCTTGGCTGGATGCCGATGAGAACGGTATTGTACAGATCGATGTGATTCTCTAAAACCTGGTGAGCCAATCTCTTTATGGTGATCTCTAATTGCTGTTCGCTAAGAATTGATTTCAAGCAGACAAAATTTTAAATAAAAATAGTAAAGCCCTGTGAAAAGGGCTTTACTATTCTTGAAACCACACGTTTATCGTCTGCGACCATGCACGGTTGTGTTCATGAACTGATAGAAGATTCCCACCTGGAAAACTCTGTTACGAACTTCGGGAACATCGGGCTCATAAATGTTGGTGATCCCCAGATTGAATCTGGCATCCACTCCCAACCCCTGAGCTCCAATATAACTGGCGCCAAAGCTCCATGAAAAATCAAAGGTTTTCACATCATCATTGTTGTCGACCTCTACGTCGCCGCTTTCCACCTTCGATGACACAGCGAAGCCCAATTGAGGGCCTGTCTGTAACCGAAATCCATTGCCAGCCATATACTGAAACAAAACAGGAACATTGAGGTAATTTATTTTCCACTTCACATCTTGGTACTTTCCTCCCTGAGTTGAAAAAACAAGCTCCGGTTGCGCAGCAAAATGAGGAGACAGGTGCATGTGAGCCAAAGCTCCAACGTAAAAGCCGGCTTTGGCGTCATAATCAGCGCCTCGGTCTACATCCAGGCTCGAAATATTTAAACCCGCCTTTAGTCCAAAATGTGTGTCCTGAGCTTTTATGAGAGTGCATGATCCTAGCAGTAAGAGAGCAAATAAGATAATTTTCATAACACTTGTTTTTGGTTAACAAGCTCTCAATTTAAAAACCATGCCACCCTTCTCACGCATGCAAAAATGTTTTCCTCCAACCAAAAAATAAAAAAAGCCGGGAGACCAGCTTTTTTCAATCCATATATTTATAGTTATTATTTATCTGCCACCCAGCGTGAAATTGTAGCCGACATGTATGCCTATTATTGACACGGTACCACTCTTGGACAGACCCTGGTAGCGAATTCCGCCATCAAAACCATTCTTAGCGTACCCGATACCGGCTCCCCAAGCAAATGCACCATCAGAAGCCGAGACACTTATACCCTGGTACTTGTATTTGTCACCCAAAACTGCGTATCCCAAGCCCGGTTCAACATAAAAACCACTAAAGTTATGACGGTAGCCTACCATAAAAGGAATGATCCATGAGTTGCCAGATTCGTCGGCACCAAGGTCTTTCCATTTGAATGTAGAATATCCGGTTGTGAACGTAACCTGGCCAGCGGTGCCTACACCATAAAGGCCTTTCAATAAGCCCCCGAATCCCGTTTTTACTGCATCCCCAAAATCACCCATCGGA
>VBAQ01000056.1:6127-17992 GCA_005883765.1 Bacteroidota bacterium | reverse complement strand
GGCACCACCACCTATTGACACCGTAATACTTCCACTGGATTGCACAGGTACGGACGGGGCAGGTGGATAACTCGTCTGTAAAGTTGGTGAACCAGTTACATGGTTATCGATACCAATATTTGCTACAGTAGCTGCTAATTCAGCTGCAGTAGGCGGTTTTGCGTAAGATAAATTGGGATAACTCGAGGTTGGCCATAGATGCATCCAGGCATACTTATTCCCAGGATTTGCAGCCAGATCAAAGCTAAGGTCAATATTAATGACACAAGTGCCACCAACGGCCGTCGTTGAATTCAAATGCACACTGATATTACTAACGGTGCAATTCTGAGCGGCCATTTTGTTGGCCTTTCCAAATGTTGCAATAATTGCAATTAGGAGTAAAATCTTTTTCATTGCTTCAAGGTTTTAATGAACAATTTGTTTTTAGAGTTACGAAATATGATGAGTCATATCATCCCTAGTTGATAAGGTGATTCATAGCTTGAGGCATTGATAGGAAGGATTAAAAGGAATGGGCTACCAATCCATGAGGGTTAATTCAAGGTGGAACAGGTATTCAAAAGGATGAATCCATGAATACACAGGAGTACAGATATAAAAACAATTCAGGGAGTACGGGTAAAAAAGGATTTTACAAGGGGTAGGATTAACGCAAAAAAAAACGCAAATGATTTTTAGTTTTCGGAAATGATCAAATCGTTGATCAGATCAGGGTACTTTCGCAGAATAAAATTTTAAAAGAGGGGGCTTTTCGGTACAGAATAGTGAGATTGAGAATTGAGATGCTAAACTACAAACAATTTTGAGAAGTACAAATGATAAAACAAATTTTTTTTGAAAAGTAATGTGAAAGATCATCTGGTTTGAAGGCCTCAAATAAAAAAGGTGGTCAAAAGACCACCTCGCTTGTTGTTAAACCTTGAGCTTAATTCTTATCAACAACTATCTTCTCAATGGTCTGCTCTCCTGTTTCACGAAGTATGACCCTTAGGTTATATAAACCTGGTAGCAGGTTTTCTATTTGAAGGTTGTTATTGGTAATATTTTTCCATTGCTTTATAACTCTGCCGTTCAAATCGATCAACGACGCATCTCTTGTCCCTGTAATTTCATCAAACACTACACTTACTCTATTACCGCTGATACTAGGATTAGGATAGACAATTGTTTTAGCCATCTGCCCTAGACCACGTACGGCGCGTATTTCGCTGAACCTGGCTCTCTGATCAATATCTACTTGTTTAATGCGGTATTGAGTGACACCTCTTGTTGGATTTTGATCAGTAAAAGAGTAGGCTATTTCTGACGCGCTATAGCCATTTACTGACTGGGTAGTGACGAATGAAACAGTTTGCCAGGTTCCTGTGCCAATCAAACGCTGTACTTCGTAACCAAAATTGTTTGACTCGGAAGCGCTTGTCCATCTTAGATTTACTATGTTGCTGCTGCGAGTAGCTGTAAAGGATTTTAAGCTAACGGGTAAAGGAATTTGTTCTCCGCAACCGGGACGCAAAATTCCGTTCACATAGTAGCCAATATTAAATCGGAACTGACCATGATGCCCCATTAGGTTATTATTATTATTGGGTCCGAAATAATAACAGTATGTAACTGTGCCATTATTATTTAAAGTCCCCGAACCGAACGAAACTCCCTCTACAATTTTATTGCTATCGAGACTGGTTACACTTACAATTACTGGTAAATTATTTGGATCCACGGGTGAGTCAAATGTTAGTGTCACACTACCGGTTGGTGTCTCCAATTGTCCGTCGATGATAGTATCGGGACAATTGCCACCACCATTGTTTATAATGGCTATTTTGTAATCACTAATACATGGATAGCTCTGGGCAAAGACCAGAGTTGCCGAGGCAACCAAGAAAGATAAAAATAATGTCCTTTTCATGGCATCAAGGTTTTATTTTGAAAGAAATTGTTTTACACAATCCACTATCGTTTCAAAACTGGCGAGTGGATCTGGGCCTTTAACGAGGAAGGATTTAGCAGTAAGTTATTTGTTGATTCCAGGAACAACTAAAGAAACTGGGCGATTCATTTAGGATGTGAATTGGCCATACATGGAGTACAGAAAAGAAAACCACTTATTTTAAAAGAATAGTGTAAACACTAAACTGGTTAACTCAATTTGGAAAATCACTAAGTTGGATTCAACGTTCCCGAGGAATATAAAATTTTAAGGGGTTTTTCGGTACAGGATGAAGAGATAATCCGTAATACTTAAGTTACATCACTATTTTCAAAAATGCAAAAAGTCTGCGACAAATATTTTTTGAAAATAAAAAAGGTGGTCAAAAGACCACCTCGCTTGTTGTTAAACCTTGAGCTTAATTCTTATTAACAACTATCTTCTCAATGGTCTGCTCTCCTGTTTCACGAAGTATGACCCTTAGGTTATATAAACCTGGTACCAGGTTTTCTATTTGAAGGTTGTTATTGGTAATATTTTTCCATTGCTTTATAACTCTGCCGTTCAAATCGATCAACGACGCATCTCTTGTCCCTGTAATTTCGTCAAACACTATACTTACTTTATTACCGCTGATACTAGGATTGGGATAGACAATTGTCTTAGCCATCTGCCCGAGACCGCGCACGGCGCGTATTTCGCTGAACCTGGCCCTCTGGTCAATATCTACCTGCTTAATGCGATACTGGGTAACACCTTTTGTTGGATTTTGGTCACTAAATGAGTAGGCAATCTCTGATGCACTGTAACCATTTACTGCCTGCGTAGTAACAAATGAAACAGTTTGCCAGCTTCCGGAACCTATCAAGCGTTGAATTTCAAAACCCAGGTTGTTAGTTTCTGAGGCAGTAGTCCATTTTATAGCGACAGCATTGTTGCTACGAGATGCTGTAAATAATCTAAAGCTTACTGGTAGGGGGCTTTGAGAACCGCAGGGAACCAGGCCATTCGGAGTTTGATAAGCAATCCGGAAAATAAACTGTGCGTTATGACCGGAAAGATTATTTATGTTATTTGGCCCCACATAATAACAATAGGTTACCGTACCATTGTTATGCAATTCTCCGGCACCGAAAATAATGTCCGTCAGGGGAGTGCCAGGATCGGAGGCAGCTGCAACACTGACAATTAGCGGGATGTTATTTGCGTCAATCGTTCCATCAAAAGATAATGTTATTGTCCCCGTAGCTGAAAGACCATTTAGATCGGGACACTGACCGCCGCCATTGTTGATTTTGTAATCAGTTACACATGGCAGGTCTTGTGCAAAAACTAAACTTACTGATGATATCAGTAAAAATGAAAGTAAAAACTTTTTCATTGCTTCAAGGTTTTTGTTAAAAAAATTGTTTACACGTTACGTAATATGATGAGTTATTTCATCCTTTCCAGGGCTTCAAAGCGTACGGGGGTAGTGCCTAATAAGCAGGCTCGCAATAGTGTAATTCAGAATAGTGGAAAGCGGAGTTATCCAATAGGATGAGACTAGACAGAGTGCGGATGTAAACAATTTTTTTGCAAGGGGTAGGGATCATGATGACAGTGAAGGTCAATGGGGCAGCTTCACTCGTCGGGATTTTCTTATTGAACAGGATTCAAGACTGGCTTTTCGAAACAGGAGCGTGGAGAAGAAAAAATGGATTAGGGCTCCAAAGTAATACTTGATTCTTAATCATGCAAGTTTTTTTAATATTTAGATGCCGAAATTTTTTTTTGGATCCAATCCATGGCCTTTTGGAACTGTTGTCTTTGAGTAAGATTAGTATTGTCCAGGCAAACAGAATCTTTTGCCGGTCGCAGAGGGCTTGCCTCCCGATGTGAGTCAATAAAATCCCGCATTTCAAGGTTGGCTTTAACCTCTTCAATGGTAATGTTGGGGTTTTTCTCAAACATTTCTTTGAACCTGCGCTCCACACGCACAGAGCTATCAGCCGTCATAAAGATCTTTAATTCCGCACGCGGAAATACAACGGTGCCGATATCCCTGCCATCCATGATAATTCCTTTGTGGTCACCCATTTTCCGTTGCTGTGCAACCGCAAAATCCCTCACATCCCTGATCGCGGCGATCTCACTTACTTTTTCAGCCACCACCAGGTCCCGAATGACGTATTCTACATTTTCCCCGTTAAGATATACTTCGCTTGTCTCGGTCTTAGGATTTTTCTGAAATTCAATATTTATCTGTTTTAGAGCTTTTTTCACTCCTTGCCTGTCTGTCCAATCAACATGATTCCGCAAAAAATACAGCGTGATGGCCCGGTACATCGCGCCACTGTCAACATAAATATATCCCAGGGCTTTTGCCAATTGCTTCGCCAGGGTGCTCTTCCCGGTGCTTGACCATCCATCGATAGTGACAATAATCTTTTTCATACCAACATGAATAACGAACCCATTGGGCAAAAATAAAAAAGCCCGGCTGAATGACACAGTCGGGCAATAAGTCTCGTGAAATATCGGTTCTGCTAAAATTAAATTGACCTTATCAAGCTTTTGACTTCTCTTCTACTTTTTTGAAAGAAAATTTCAACTTTTCATTTTCTTTGTCCAGGTCTGCTAACAAAACATCTCCGGCTTTTACATGAAGGCTCAATATTTCTTCTGCCAGTGGGTCTTCAAGATATTTTTGAATAGCCCTATGAAGAGGTCTTGCGCCAAACTGCACATCGTACCCCTTATCAGCCAGGAACGACTTGGCATCCTCGGTCAATTCAAGACTAAAACCGAGATTGCTCAGTCTTTTCATGACACCTTTCATCAGGATATCGATGATCTCGAAAATATTTTCTTTGGTAAGAGAATTAAATATCACTACATCATCTATCCTGTTCAAAAACTCAGGAGAGAAAGTTCTTTTTAATGCTTTTTCGATAACCGCTTTATTGGCCTCATCCTCATTCTGCACTCTTGACGAAGTAGCAAAACCTACACCGGCTCCAAAATCTTTTAATTGACGAGCACCAATGTTTGATGTCATGATGATCGTCGTATTCTTGAAATCAACTTTTCTTCCAAGTCCATCGGTTAGTTGACCATCATCCAAAACCTGTAACAAAATATTGTAAATGTCGGGATGTGCCTTTTCAATTTCATCTAATAAGATCACACTATACGGTTTGCGCCTCACTTTTTCCGTTAATTGGCCGCCTTCTTCATAACCCACATAGCCCGGAGGTGCACCGATCAAACGGCTCACTGTGAATTTCTCCATGTATTCACTCATATCAATGCGTATCAGTGCATCTTCAGAGTCAAACATATATCTCGCCAGCGCCCGCGCTAATTCTGTTTTACCAACTCCCGTTGGTCCCAGGAAGATGAAGGTGCCAATTGGTTTCTTGGGATCCTTCAAACCAACCCTGTTACGCTGGATGGCTTTCACTACTTTTTGTATCGCCTCATTTTGCCCGACCACCATTGCCTTCATATCATCCGCCATTTTGCGAAGTTTTTCACTTTCTGCCTGCACCATCCGCTTCACCGGGATCCCTGTCATCATGCTTACTACCTCAGCTATCTGCTCTTCGCCAATGGGGTAACGTTTATGTTTGCTCTCCTCTTCCCATTCTGCTTTCGCTTTTTCCAGTTCTTCTCCTAAACGTTTTTCCGTGTCGCGCAATGAGGCAGCTTCTTCAAACTTTTGACTCTTTACCACTTTATTCTTTTCATTCTTTACGTCTTCTATCTTTTTTTCAAGCTCCACAATATTGGGTGGTACATTAATATTTTTCAGGTGAACCCTGGCTCCAACCTCATCCAACACGTCAATTGCCTTGTCTGGCAAAAGACGATCAGTGATATACCGGTCACTCAATTTTACACAGGCGTCAATGGCCTCATCATCATAGACCACATTGTGGTAATCTTCATACTTGGTTTTGATATTGACCAAAATCTTGATCGTATCCTCGACCGATGGCGGATCAACCATCACTTTCTGAAAGCGGCGATCCAATGCTCCATCTTTTTCGATATACATTCTGTATTCATCCAGGGTGGAAGCACCAATACACTGGAGCTCACCCCTCGACAATGCCGGTTTGAAAATATTGCTGGCATCGAGTGAGCCACTTGCTCCGCCTGCGCCAACAATGGTATGGATCTCGTCAATGAATAGAATCACATCGCGATTCTTCTCCAGCTCATTCATGATCGCTTTCATCCTTTCTTCGAACTGGCCACGATATTTAGTGCCAGCCACCAGGGCAGCGAGGTCGAGAGAAATAACTCTTTTATCAAAAAGCACTCTGGATACTTTCCGCTGCACGATACGCAAAGCCAACCCTTCTACAATTGCTGTTTTACCAACACCCGGTTCCCCGATCAGTATGGGATTGTTCTTTTTACGACGAGAAAGAATCTGTGATACTCTCTCAATTTCTGATTCCCGGCCAACTATAGGATCGAGTGCTCCCATTTCTGCCAGCTTAGTGATGTCACGACCAAAATTGTCGAGCACCGGCGTCTTACTTTTTGCAGTTCCCTGCTGTCTTGATGATTTTGATTGAGAGTATTTTTTTTCTTCATCAAAGTCGTCGTCGTTTTCTTCGGAGTATTCTGAGCGAACATCATTTGATTTTACTATGCCCAACTCCTGCCTGAATAAGTCGTAATCCACATCAAATTGATTTAAGATTTGAGTAGCTATGTTTTCTTTGTTCTTTAAGATGGAGAGCATCAGGTGTTCAGTTTCCACGGTCGTGCTTTTTAAAGCTTTTGCTTCCAGCACCGTCACACGTATTACTTTTTCAGCTTGCTTTGTTAACGGAAGACTATTTATATTGGCGATGTTCTTGCCTGTTTTATCCTTTACCGCTAGCTCAATTTCCTTGCGCAATTCATAGAGGTCAACATTGAAGCTTTTCAGAATGCGGATGGCGGTATTATCCCCTTCCCGGATCAACCCGAGCAGAAGATGTTCGGTACCTATAAAGTCATTTCCCAATCTCAACGCTTCCTCCCTGCTGAACGAAATGATCTCTTTTACCTGTGTTGAAAAATTGTTGTCCATTTTGGGTTAATTGCTTGTTGTACAATAATAACGAATATTTTTGACTGTTCTTAATTTCTAATTATAAACGTATTGTTGATAAACCTAGTTGTTCATGGAGGTCAAAATCGATACCAAAGAGAAATTTCATGTCATCACGCTCCCGCAAACCAGTTTATCTGCTACTATGACAGAAGAACTATCTAATCGTTTACTTTCCTACCTTGGTTGCGACATCAAAAATGTCGTCCTCAATCTGAAACGCCTCCAATCATTAGACAACATTTCTGCGGAAACTTTAGTTAAGATTCAACAAAAATTTTACGAAAGCAATGCGTCTTTTGTGATATGTGAATTACAATCAAAGGTAGAGCAGTTCCTCGACAATCATCATTTATTGGAAATGATGAATATCACCCCGACAGAAAGCGAAGCGGGTGATATTGTACAGATGGAAGAAATTGAACGAGACCTTCTGGACGGCGAGCAGTTTGAGGTTTGAGGTTAGAGTTTGTGTTTCCGATCGCAGAATTACTATCTGCTTCTGCTCCGCCTGCCCCGATGAGCCAACGAAGTTGGCCGAACTCGGTCGCATGTTGACGCTTGAGATCGGCATCTCTGGCGGAGTCCAACACTCGTCAGTCGTCAGACCTGATCAGAGACGATAAACAAACATTAAGATCGAAGCGCCCTTGCTTTGAGCAATATTTGTGTTCTTTATCTGAACCGACATTTTTCAATTCAAAAATGACAGCATCTATTCAAAAATATCTTAATCGATTACTCACCGAAAAACTGGGCTTACAACTTTCTTCCGTTGAAGTTCACCCGGTCGGTGGCGGCTGCATTAATGAAACTTACCGGGTCAGAATAAACGGCGATTCCAAATTCTTTTTAAAGCTGAATGCTGTTTCCAAATATCCTTTGCTTTTTGAGAAAGAAAAAAATGGCCTTAAGCTTTTGGAGAAACAAAAGATCATTCATGTTCCTGCTGTGATCGCTTGCGAGGACCTTGATAATTATCAGTTGTTGCTGCTGGAATGGATTGACGAAGGCATCAGGAGCGAAGAATTCTGGAGATTGTTTGGCGAACAATTGGCTGCACTTCATCACAAGACATGGCTGAACAAAAATGGTCAAACCTTGTTCGGATCAGACGAAGACAATTACATCGGTTCTTTGTGTCAATTGAACAATAAACAGGAAACCTGGATTCAATTTTTCTCTATCGACCGGTTCCAGCCACAGATAAGAATAGCAACAGACAAACACTTGCTTCACACAAAGCATCTTGTTGCTTTTGAAAATCTTGCCACAAAATTGCCGGGCATATTCAACGATGAACAACGATCCTCGTTGCTTCATGGCGACCTTTGGAGCGGGAATTTCATGTGCAACCAAAAATCCCAGCCAGTATTGATCGATCCCGCTATTTATTTTGGACATCGCAGCATGGACTTGGCCATGACAACCCTCTTCGGTGGATTTGATAAAGTTTTTTACGAATCATACAACTACTGTTTCCCATTTCCAAAGAATTATCATGAGCAATGGGAGGTCTGCAATCTTTATCCTTTGCTCATTCATCTAAATCTTTTTGGTCTGGGCTACCTTGGTCAGATAGAAAGTACCCTGCGGCGATTCAAATGAAAGATTTCGACCTTCAGAGTCTTGGTTGAGATAAGGCGTGCCTTGTCTCAACGCTCACCAATCCAAAATCATAAATCTGAAATCGTAAATCGTAAATTCGCTTCATGCTCGCTGTAACCATCCTGGGAAATAATTCGGCAGTTCCTGCTTTTGATCGTCATCCTACGAGCCAGGTGGTCACGATCGATGGTCATCTTTTTTTAGTTGACTGTGGTGAAGGAACCCAAATACAAATGATCAGGTACAAGATCAGGCGAAGCAAGATCTCCCACGTTTTCATATCTCATCTTCATGGCGATCATTACTTCGGGCTGGTTGGCCTCATAAACAGTTTTGGCTTGTTGAATCATTTGCAGGACCTGCACGTGTATGCTCCCTCACCATTACACGAGATCATAGAATGGCAGCTAAAAGTGGCGAGCACCACGCTTCCTTATAAATTATTTTTTCATACAATCAGTAAAGAAGAACTCCTCGTCGATGAAGACAAGTTCTCTGTGAAATGTTTTCCAACCAATCACCGTATTGAATGTTATGGTTTTTCCTTTCATGAAAAAAAAAGCAGACGAAAACTACTTGTCGAAAAGGCGAGGGAGTACAACATCCCGATTGAATTTTATGACAGGTTAAAGAATGGAGAAAATTATATGCAACCGGACGGTTCCGTTGTAAAATACGAATGGGTCACGGAGGACACGCCCCCGGGCAAGATGTACGCTTTTTGCGCGGACACTAAATATGACGAGTCCATCATTCCTCATATCCAGGATGCGGACCTTATCTATCATGAAACTACCTATCTCGATGCGTTGCAGGAGAGAGCAGCAGATAGATTTCACACCACTTCAAAACAAGCTGCGCTCATCGCGAAAAAAGCCAACGTAAAAAAATTACTCATTGGTCACTTCAGCAGCAAGTACGACACGCTTGAAGAATTTGAGCAGGAAGCGAGAGAAGTTTTTTTGAATACGGAATTGGCTTTGGAAGGAGTGACTTATAAAATTTAAATTGTCGTATTGTCCAATGGTCAAATTGTTTTAAGGTTAACAACGCAACAATTTAACAATAAGCAATTTAACCATTAAGCAATCTAGTTTTCCATCAACCACAAATAAAAGAGTGGAAATTCTTCTCTCCATACCGATTCGGTATGCTTGCCATCCGGTCGAACAACACAAGCCATTCTTGACCTGGAAACCTTTCGCATGCGTTCAAACGCTTTTTCCATATCGGGTTCCATGGTTTCATTTTCCTGTTTGCCGCAATAGAAATAAATTTTTGAATTGACTTTTTTTCCTTTTGAATCGATGTCATCAAATATTTTTGGACCTACCCAAAATGCCGGTGAAAAAATTCCAGCACCTCCAAATACTTTGGGATATTTTAATACTGCGTACATGGAGATCAACCCGCCCATTGAGCTGCCTGCTATGAAAGTGTTTTGCTTGTCTTTTTCTGTGCGATAATTTTTATCAATAAATGGCTTTAATGTCTTGATCAGGAAATCTACATACTGATCGCCCTCTCCTCTTCCAAACTTTTGCATATCGTAAGGACAATATTCATTTACTCTTTTTGCGCCTCCATGATCAATGGCTACGACAATAATTTCTTTTTTGCGCCCGCTGATCGAATCCAGCGTTTCATCCACCCCCCATTCCCCGGCAAAAGAGGTGGATTCATCCAAAACATTTTGACCGTCATGCATGTAAAGGACAGGATATTTTTTATTGGAAGAGCTGTAACTTGGCGGTAAATAGATCCAAACTCTCCGTTTTCTATTTAGTTGTGGAATTAGAAATGCTGTATCAATAACATGAACATTTTTGCTGGCCGTGCTGACTCTTGGCTTTCTTACAAATCTGTCAGCCCATTCTTCGACGATCAAATTGACCGTTGTATCAGATGTAAGTTTCAAAAAACGATTTTGTATGTCAGTTCCATTTTTTTTGCATTCCACTTTAGCCCAGCTCCCTCTCGTGATCTTGAATTCATGCATACCATCATTAAGTTTTGCTTCAAAAAAATAATTTCCATTTCCATCCTGATGAAAACGATAATTTTTATCCTGGGGGCTCCAGCCGTTAAAGGAGCCGGCAATGTATAAGTTACTATCCGTATTTGCGGGAAGAGATGAGATAACAAATTGAACGCGTCGCTGTGAGAAAGAGAACAGGAATGTTACAAGAAGAACCGACAGAGTAAATATTCGCTTAATCATTACAGTCCCAAATTAAATACTCTTCATCAGCCCCCTGATCTTTTCCAAATGCTTTGCACTCACGGGCCACACGGGTAAGCGGACTGAGTCGCTGCACAAGCCCATTTCAGCAAGATATGCCTTTACTCCGCTCGGACTACCTTCGGCGAACATGGATGCGATAATGTCTACATATTTATAATGGAGTGGAAGCGCTTCATTAAATCGTCCCGACAGGCAGAGACGAACCATTTCTGCAAATTCCGCCGGATAAGCGTTGGCAACAACAGAGATCACTCCCGCTCCTCCACAAGCGACCATCGGCAACGTGATCAGATCATCACCACTGATCACCATAAAATCTGTTGGTTTGTTTTTGATGATCTGCATGATCTGGCTGAAATCACCACTTGCTTCTTTTGTTCCAAAAATATTTTTGCATTCATTAGCGATCCTAACCTGTGTCTCAGCGGTCACGTTTTGTCCTGTGCGACTGGGCACGTTGTATATAATAATAGGTAATGGGGCATGTGCGTTCAGCATTTTATAGTGCTGAAAAATTCCTTCCTGGTTAGGTTTATTGTATGATGGCGATACAGAAAGGATGGCGTCGTAGCCCTCCAGATCAAAACTCTTGAAACCTTGCAGCACATCGTTCGTATCATTACCGCCAATGCCGGCCACCAAAGGAATGCGACCCGCGGCCACATCACTGACAAAAGAAAATATTTTTTGCTTTTCCTCTCCATGGATCGTTGGGCTTTCCCCCGTCGTTCCCATCACCACCAAATACTCCACTTTACCTTCGATCCAGAAGTTGATCAGCTTTTGAAAATTTTCCCAATCGATAACTCCATCATCATTAAGCGGAGTAACGATCGCAATACCCGTGCCTCTGAATTTATCCTGCAATGACATTTATAATTAAAAATTAAAAACCTGCCTGCCGGTAGGCAGGGTAAAAAGTCAAAAATAAAAAAGTCGAGTCCGTTTGCCCTTTGCCTATCTCCTATTGTTGCTCCACTTCTT
>VBAQ01000056.1:0-6118 GCA_005883765.1 Bacteroidota bacterium | reverse complement strand
CCCATGCTGCCAAATTTTTCAATTCGGCGCTTGATACTGTCTTCCGGCGAAAATTGTTTTAGCTCTTCCAGCACCGGCAACAAAAATGATTTTAGAATTTGTGCCGCCTGGTTATAATCCCAATGAGTGCCGCCATCCGGTTCTTCAATGATGCCATCAATCAGGCGAAAGGCCAGCATTTTTTCGGCGGTCAGTCTTAATTGCTCGGCCGCAACTTCTTTCATTTCCCAGCTCCGCCACAAAATGGAAGAACAACTCTCGGGGCTAATGACCGTGTACCAGGTATTCTCCATCATGTACACACGATCGCCGACGCCAATGCCCAATGCACCACCGCTTGCGCCCTCACCAATGATCACGCAGATCACGGGCACTTTCAGGCGGATCATCTCATAAATATTTCTCGCGATCGCTTCGCCCTGTCCTCTCTCCTCGGCCTCAAGGCCAGGATATGCACCCGGCGTATCGATGAGTGTAATAATCGGTTTATTAAATTTCTCCGCCAGTTTCATCAATCGCAAAGCTTTGCGATAGCCTTCCGGGTTAGCCATTCCGAAATTGCGCATCTGCCTCGTCTTTGTGTTGATCCCTTTTTGCTGGCCTATCATCATCACTGTCTGTCCATCCAGCGATGCAAAGCCACCTACCATGGCTTTATCGTCCTTCACATTTCTATCGCCATACAGCTCGACAAAATTTGTTGTCATTTTTTCAATATACTTCAGCGTGTATGGCCTATCAGGGTGGCGACTCAATTGTACTTTTTGCCAACTGCTGAGATGTTGTGTAATTTCTTTTCGCTTTTCAAGTATGCTCGCCTCGAGTTTCTGGATCGCATCGCTCATGTCCACCTTGGTTTTTTCCGCGGTATGCTTCAGCTTTTCCACTTCATCGATCAGATCCTTGATCGGTTTTTCAAAATCAAGGAATTGTCTGTTGGCATTTGAGGGCATAGCTTTTCTTACAGGTGAGCGCCAAAATTAGGGATTATGGAATAAATGAGGTCGAAGGTATGACGTATGACGTCGGAAGTCAGAAGCAGAAATCAGAAGTCGGAAGTCAGGACCCGGGAGTCGGGAGTCGGGAGTCAGGAGTCGGGAGTGAGAACTTTAAATTCGTCACTGCGAGAAGTGAAGCATGGTGCGCTATCTAGGCGACGAAGTACGTCATTGCGAGGAGCGACGCATAGGCACTGTGTGTGGATGCGACGAAGCAATCTGATAGAGATTTTGATTTTTATGCCCGAAGGGATGCTCCAAAGGAGCTCTTTGGACCTTCGGCAGAATTTTAAATTTCATTCCGCCGAAGGAAAATTCGAAATACTTTCCTGCATCGACTTGTTCACATTTTTCAACGCTCCTTTAAAAGCTTCGGTGGCTTCTTCCTGGGATAATGAATTGTAGGCGATCTGCCTGAACAATATTTCTTCAAGAAGACATTCTATTCTTTTCACTGAGGCATAAAAATCTGGCAGGCCCGGCGTTTTATCATCCATTGTTTTTTTGCCCAATTTACTATGCTTTTTGAATCTGTTTTGGTCTGTCATCATTCTTAAAAATGTTTTTCACGAAAAATCAAAACGCATATCTTTGCCCTCCTGATAAAAAAAGAAGGATCGGTAGTTCAGCCGTAGAAAATCCATGCGACGAAGGAGCATGAGATTTTCAGGGTCCCAATGATCGAAGCGATATCGGGATTGGTTCTTAAAAAAATGTTGGATCGGTAGTTCAGTTGGTTAGAATGCTGCCCTGTCACGGCAGAGGTCGCGGGTTCGAGTCCCGTCCGGTCCGCCCATCAAAAGGATTACTTGTAGTCCTTTTTTATTTCCTTATTACTTCGCCTTAATTATTCGTGGAATTTCCTATCAGCATGTCCGAGGTCTTTGCCCGGATTCACAATATCTCTCACCCATTGTTTAATTTCTTTTATTTCCGGAAATCCATTGTATTCCTTTCGGTCAAATATTTTTTCATCGTCAATGAATATTTTGTAGGAGCCACCTACTTCACTTGGTAATAAGGTGACCTTTTGTACATCATCGCTAAACGTCGTAAGAATTTCCTGAGCCATGTACGCGGCTCGCAATAACCAGCCACATTTCGGGCAATATTCAATGGTGATCGATGGTTTCATTTTGTAAATGCTTAGTAAAAGATGAGTCAAATTTACTATTTATGTCGAGCAATTTTTTATTGTTTATTATCAATTATTAACCATGCACATTCAACGATCAATAATTAGTGATTAAAAAAATTTCGATATTTCAATTATGAAAAAGCAGATATGTTTTCATGACGTTAAAAGAATAAAATGATCTCTCTTCATTGCGTCTAAACCGTGAGTAAGTCTTATCTTTGTGCTCGCAAAAATCCAGAACTGCTTCTGAAATGAGGCAGTTTTTATTTGATCACGAAAAACCATTTGAAAAACCTAAAACCTCTTCTTTCACCAATGAGCCTAATGAAAAAGCCAGCCATCGTCCTCCTTGCTATTTTAGCAATGGTACTGTTTGTCTTTGCTACTTCCGAAAAATCATCAGCAAAGAAAAATACCAAAGCAGTCTCAGCAGTGACTTCTCCAAGTGAAAATAATTCAAATAATGCGTCAGCATTATTTTCTGAATTACACCTTGCTGAGGCTGGACTAAATCAAACCGTTTTTAATTCTGCTTTACAAGGCCTGGAAAAATTAAATTCCAAGGGTATCATCGGGAAAGGTGATCTTATCACAATTGTCGACTTCAGTCAGCCCAGTAACAAAAAAAGATTATACGTTCTTGACCTAAATAGTAAGCAAATCTTATTCAATACGCTGGTTGCCCATGGAAGAAATTCGGGCGGACTCTGGGCTAAATCTTTTTCAAATAATGCCTCTTCATTAAAAAGTAGTCCCGGCTTTTATGTAACTGAAGACACATACATGGGAGATAACGGCTATTCACTTCGCCTGAATGGCTTGGAAAAAAATATCAATGATAACGCGCACAACCGGGCTATTGTCATGCACGGTGCGCCTTATGTTGATCAGTCTGCCATCAACAGCCTGGGATACCTCGGCAGAAGTTGGGGTTGCCCGGCTGTTCCAATGTCACAACACAAGGCTATTATCAATACCATTAAGGGCGGCACTTGTCTTTTTATCTACAGTCCTGACAGAAATTATCAAGAAAGATCAACGGTTCTGAACTCATAAGACCGCAACGAAAGACGTGAAAGGTGAAACGTGAAAGACGGGGGCACGTTTTACCTTTCACGTTTCACTTTTCACCTCGTTCAAGAGCACACTTTTTCTCCTTTATTCTCTTAGCCTATCTTTACTGCAATTTTATTCTATGCTAAAGATCGGCCTCTTTGGAGTTGGGCACCTGGGAAAATTTCACCTCAATAATTGGAAGGAAATCGCAAACGTGGAATTGGTGGGTTTTTACGATCCCGATGACGACACGGCAAAAGAAGTCTCAGAAAAATATCAACTGCCCCGTTTTCTTGATGGAGATGTTTTGATCAATGCCTGTGACGTTATTGATGTTGTCGCTCCTACAAATTTCCATTTTGAGATCTGTGAAAAAGCGATTAGGAATGCAAAACATGTTTTTGTCGAAAAGCCCCTTGCCAACACTATGGACGAGGCACGCCAGTTGGTCAAACTGGCACAGGAGTCAAATATCAAACTGCAGGTCGGCCACGTGGAAAGATTTAACCCTGCTTTTCTTGCCTTAAAAGGGATGGAGTTAAATCCCTTGTTCATTGAAGTTCATCGACTGGCGCAATTTAACCCGAGGGGTACAGAAGTGAGTGTGATACTCGACCTGATGATCCATGACATCGATATTATCCTAAGCATCGTCAAGAGTGGCGTGAAAAATATTTCGGCAAGTGGTGTGGCTGTAATGACCGACACTCCCGACATCGCTAATGTAAGGATCGAATTTGATAATGGCTGCGTTGCTAATCTTACGAGCAGCCGCATCTCCATGAAGAAAATGCGAAAGATGCGGGTGTTTCAGAAAGATGCGTACATCGGCATTGATTTTTTGAATAAAAAGACCGAGATCATCAAACAGAAGGAGCCAAAGGATTCCAATGTTTTTGCCTTCGATATTGAAACTCCCAAGGGGAAAAAAACTTTGGCTATTGCAAATCCAACGGTGCCCCAAGTAAATGCGATAAAAAAAGAACTGGAAGAATTCACTGACGCCGTTATCAACAATACCAAAACAATTGTTTCGGAGATCGATGGATTGATGGCGATGGATGTAGCGCACCAGATCTTGAAAAAAATCGGCAACAGTATTTTAGTACGCTGATCGCAATGAGAAAAAATAACCAGATATCAATTGCTCTTTACACAATCATGGATTTTGTCATGGCCTCGCTCACCTGGGCCATATTTTATTTTGTGCGTAAATGGCTGCTGAAAGAAAATATTTCTTCTGGTGGATATTTGCAGATCAACGACAAATTCTGGTTAGGTATCATCTTCATCCCCGTTGGCTGGTTAATTCTGTACACTCTCGTCGGCACCTATCGCTCATTGTATAAAAAATCCAGGTTTTTTGAATTCACCACAACATTTATTTGCAGTCTCATTGGTTGTGTTATCCTTTTTTTTCTCTTTATTTTAGATGATACAAAAAACAATTACTCCTATTATTACGCAGCATTTTTTTGCTTACTCGGCATTCATTTCATACTGACATTTCTCGGCAGGCTGGTCTTTCTAAACATTGCAAAGACACAATTGCTCAGGGGAAAGGTTCAATTTAATACGTTGATGATAGGCAATACGGATTTTGCGAACCGGATCTTCCGGCAGACACAAAAAAATCTCCGCAGCGATGGGTATTACTATACTGGCTACGTTGCCTTATCTGAAATGGGCAAGAACGGTATCAGTAAAACGCTTCCCAAACTGGGGACCATTGATTCACTTGAGTCGATCATCGACAAGAATGATATTCACCAGGTAGTTCTGGCCATGGAAAAATCAGAGCAGTCAATGGTTGAAAATATCATTAATCGACTTTCCGAAAAAAACGTGGAAGTTAAAATTCTTCCCAATACTATCGATATTCTTTCGGGCTCTGTCCGCACCAGCAATGTAATGGGAGCCTTGCTCATTGATCTGAAAACTGGGCTGATGCCCGAATGGCAGCAAAACATCAAACGCCTCGTTGATGTGATAGCAGCGGTGTTTGGCTTGATCATTTTATCACCTCTGCTGCTGTACGTCGCCCTGCGTGTAAAGTTCTCTTCCAAAGGTCCTGTTATTTACAGCCAGGAAAGAATTGGTTATAAAGGCAAACCATTCATTATGTACAAGTTTCGCTCGATGCACATGAATGCAGAAAAGAACGGACCGTTGCTTTCAAGCAACAATGATCCCCGTATCACTCATTGGGGAAAAATCATGAGGAGGTGGAGACTTGACGAACTACCGCAACTATGGAATATTTTATTGGGTGAAATGAGTTTCGTAGGTCCGCGACCCGAACGAAAATTTTATATTGACCAGGTTATTGAACGCTTTCCTTACTATAAATATTTGCTGAAAGTGAAGCCTGGCCTTACCAGCTGGGGCATGGTGCAATTTGGTTATGCTGAAAATGTAGATGAAATGATCGAACGAAGTAAATTTGACCTGCTGTATGTTGAAAATATTTCCCTTGCTCTTGATTTTAAAATTTTGATTCACACGTTGCGGATCATTTTTTTAGGAAAAGGAAAGTAGCAGGCGGCAATTCGCAGTCAGCAGTCAACAAATGAAATTTCGGGATTACCTTTTATTTTTGATAAAATAATGTTTTGAAAAAACTCCTTGCCGCAGTTTTATTCCATTGCCTTCCGCCTACTGCTTACTGCCAATTAGCCTATTGGCAACAGGAAGTCAATTACAACATTGATGTTACTCTTAATGACAAAAGCAATACCCTAAAAGGTTTTTTAAGTCTTGAATACATCAACCATTCTCCTGACAAACTGGATTTCGTTTGGTTTCACCTATGGCCAAATGCCTATAAAAATGAAACCACTGCTTACGCAAAACAAATCTTCCGGGAAAAGGATGGGAAAAAGAAATGGAAAGACCTGGTAGATAAAGGATCAATGGACAGCCTGGA
>VBAQ01000307.1 GCA_005883765.1 Bacteroidota bacterium | reverse complement strand
TCCTTTTTGTATTCTTCAAAAACGGCACTTTCCAATGGAAACTCATTCCCACATTGAGGGCATTTTATGGCTGTCGACATTAGCTAACTATTTGGCTACAAATTAATGATTTAGAGGTAAAAAACGGGAACGGCTTACGCACAAATGTGGATTATTATTGGGGTGGGGTTAAGGTTGAGGATGAGGCTGAGGGTGAGGTTGGGTAGGCTTGGGTTAGTTACTGATTTAAACACTCCCAATAACGAATTTTGCATTTTAATTTGCAGCATGTCGCGGATCATTACAATAACATTCAACCCTTGTATTGATAAAAGTGCTTCGGTGAGAAAATTGAAACCCGAGAAAAAACTTTATTGTAGCGAACCAAAATTTGAACCAGGCGGCGGAGGCATTAATGTGGCCCGTGCCATCAAGAAACTTGGCGGTGATCCGATCACCATTTATCCCGCAGGAGGATATACCGGGCAATTTTTTAATCACCTGCTTGAAAAAGAAAATGTTCCTGCTGTCGTGATTGAAGTTGAACACTCAATGAGAGAAAACGTGATTGTGCTTGACGAGAGTACAAATGATCAGTATCGGTTTGGATTCCCCGGTGCAAAGTTGAATGAAGCCGAATGGCAAAAGTGTCTCCTAGCCGTTGATGAAATAGAAGATGCCAAATATATAGTGGCTAGCGGCAGCTTGCCTGAGGGAGTTCCGTCGGATATTTTTGCAAGACTTGCTGTTATCGCGAAAAGAAAAAACCTTCGGCTGGTTATCGACACATCACAGGAAGCGCTGCAACAGGCCGTAGAAGAAGGGGTGTACATGCTGAAACCAAATCTTGGAGAGTTAAGTTTCCTGGTCGGTAAAAATGAACTCACTCTTGATGCGATTCCAGAAGCCGGGCGAAAGATCATCTCAAAAGGGAAATGTGAAGTTCTTGTGATCTCAATGGGAGAGGAGGGCGCCATGTTGCTAACAAAGGACACCGCATTCACCGTCAAATCGCCTGGTGCAAGAAAACAAAGCACAGTGGGTGCAGGCGATAGCATGGTAGCAGGAATTGTCTTACAATTGTCGAAAGGGAAAAATATCCAGGAGGCATTTTTATATGGCATTGCCAGCGGCACAGCCGCAACAATGAATCCGGGAACAGAACTATGTCATCTACATGATGCGGACGAACTTTATGCACAGTTAGTCTCCCAATGCAAATTGGAACTGATTTCTCCTGTTTAACCGAGTCATAAGAGATTTTATTTCCTTACACCAGTTCATTTTTTGAACCTGCTCGTACCAGGTGTTTGAAGCGGCTGAATGTTTCGGGCTTGATGTTGAGATAACTGGCAAGATATTTTTGTGGCACCCGCTGCAGTAGTTCGGGATTGCGATGAACAAAATGAATGAATCGCTCCCGCGGTGTGTGCTTCACTAACTGCATCTGCCAGCGATCTTTGATGACCATCGTGTACGTAATGATCAGGCGACCCAAATGCTCCATCTTGACCGAGCGGGCATAGATCTTTTCGAGGTCATCATACGTAATTGATACCAGTGTCGTATGTTCAATGGCTTCAATGAAATATTCTGAAGGGGTGCGACTGTGAAAAGATTCCTGCGAATGCATGATATGGCCTTCAAAAGATATTTGAGTATTGATCTCTTCCTTTCCTTTTCTGTAATACTTCCGCGCAAGACCTCTAACAATAAAATTGAAATAGTTCTCAATATTTCCAGCTTCTGTAATGATCTGCTTTTTTCCGTATTTGCGAACAGTAATGTAGGGATAGATGAGCTGGCGAAATTCCTCCTCAGTTATCTCTATAAATTTTCGTGCGTAATCAAGAAAGGGCTTTACCACATCCATGTGCTTAACCTTGGGTTTTAAAGTTACGAAATAATTGATTTGAATCAAGATTGTAAGATTTTGGCTTTTGTTTCACCCAGGGTGGAGAGGTGTCGACTTCAAGAATTCTGCGGTGCATGTACACTATATAAAATCTTAGTTTTGCTGCCTTTAATAATCAAACCGACAGCAATGCCACAGAAAATCAAAGTCGCTAACCCGGTAGTAGAACTTGACGGAGACGAAATGACAAGGATCATCTGGAGATTTATCAAGGACAAACTAATACTTCCGTACATAGATGCTGATATAAAATATTATGACCTTGGCATCGGGCATCGTGATGCTACCAATGACCAGGTGACAGTGGACGCGGCCAATGCAATTAAACAATATGGCGTAGGGATTAAATGCGCCACCATTACTCCTGACGAAGCCAGGGTAAAAGAATTTAACCTGAAGCAAATGTGGAAGAGTCCCAATGGAACGATCCGGAATATTTTGGATGGAACCGTTTTTCGCGAACCCATTGTGATAAAAAATATCCCAAGATTGGTGACCACTTGGGATAGGCCCATCATCGTTGGTCGTCATGCATTTGGTGACCAGTACCGTGCTACTGATTTTGTCGTACCCGGAAAAGGAAAGCTAACCGTGAAATTTGTTGGTGAAGATGGACAGACCATCGAGCACGAGGTGTTTCAATTCAAAGGAGGTGGCGTAGCACTCAGCATGTACAACACAGACGACAGCATTCGCGGCTTTGCACGGAGCTGCATGAATATGGCTTTACAAAAGGGCTGGCCGTTATACATGAGTACAAAGAATACCATTCTGAAAAAATATGACGGAAGATTTAAGGATATTTTCCAGGAAGTGTACGAGAAAGAATTCAAAATTGAATTTCAAAAAAACAGCATCACCTATGAACATCGCCTGATCGATGATATGGTGGCCAGCGCGTTGAAATGGAATGGAGGTTTTGTATGGGCCTGCAAAAATTATGATGGGGATGTACAGAGTGATTCCATTGCACAGGGTTTTGGTTCATTGGGATTGATGACAAGTGTACTCGTAACACCCGATGGCAAAACTATGGAAGCAGAAGCGGCGCATGGAACAGTGACGAGACATTATCGTGAGCATGAGAAGGGGAATCCTACATCAACCAATCCTATTGCCAGCATTTTTGCATGGACAAGAGGTTTGGCCTTTCGTGGAAAATTGGATGACAACCAGGAGTTGATCGATTTTTGTCACAAGCTGGAAGAGGTTTGTATCGAAACGGTTGAAGAAGGAAAGATGACAAAAGACCTTGCGCTGACAATTAAATTGAAGGTGGAGCATGGCAAGGACTTTTTGTATACAGAAGAATTCTTAGATGCCATCGACGCGAACATAAAAAAGAAAATGGTAGAACATAAAAAAGAAAATAGTTGTCGCGTGAAAATGCCGGAGCAAAGGTTTATCGCAAAAACCTGTAGGTCCATTTTACTAAAAAAATATTTCTCGCATGCTCGGCAAAAGCGTTGTTGAGAAGACTCTTGGTAAGTGGAGAATCGAGGTCGGAGGCTACATCCGGGGTGTTACTTTGAGACCACACAAGATATAATTCAGAACCCGCCCTGTATTCCCAGCGAACAACAAGATTAGATCGGAACTGTACAAAATTGAAATCAGGCTTGCTAAAGCTGTAATCGGGTGTGCCGTCAGAATTTTCGTCTATAAAGTATTGGCCGTTGTTGAAACTTACCTGGCTGGAATTAAAAACATAAAACCTGTCTTTGATATTTTTTGCCAAGGGGCTGGTGACGTAAGCAAAATTTGCGTAGAGAGGCCTGGTGATGTATGGCTGTCCATAATATTGCACCGTTAAATCGGGTGTGATGTTATAACTTATCCTGCCTGTGAAGCGGAGTGTTTTCTGTTTAACTTCTCCCACAATGCTCCTTGTAATATTATTATAGAAGACATTGCTCACAAACTGGTCCTGCTTCCGCCAGTTATAAGAATAGTCTCCACTTACAGAAATACGCAGTGCATCCAGCGGTTGAAAATAAAGGGTCAATGCAACTTCCTTTAGCCTCATTAAATTTTCGAATTGCCAAAAATTAAAGAGAGTAAAATTTGCATACACCTTTTTTCTGTAGTCAGTTCCTACAAAAGTATTATTGCCGATACCGGGAAGACGGCGTATAGCCGTTGTTCCTCTTAACGCGTTGTTTGAAATACCAAATGCAGCCCAGGTGAATCCCGTGCCTATTTTTAAATGTACCGTTCGTGTTAAAATTAAAGGCGAGGTAAGTAAGTCGTCCGCTGTAATCCCACCTGGTCCAATGATTATAATTGAAGCGGGCAGTGCGGAAAATGGAAAATGGCTTTTGAAAATGGAAACCCGCCCAGGTAAAGTGGTTGATCTCATTTGCACTGAGCATGAAACCAATATCATTCAGTTCAAGACTTGGTGATCGAAATGTGACGCCCGTTTCAAATTTGAATACTTCGCCATGCTTACCTGACCTGCCGGCACTTTTTCCAAATCGAATTGTACCGCCCGTTCCCGTCAGGGTAGTGCGATTGCTGTCGACCGAAACTTCTCTCGCATCTGTGCGCTGAAAGAGATGTTCGAAAGCGGTTTGCGTATTGAGTACGGCTTCTTTGCTTCCCTGCAAATGACTGAAAATAATATTACCACGTACATACCAAAACCGATTTTTCCAATAATGCAAAAAATCAAGACCAGCGGAAAAAGCGTTACGATTTAAGAGATCATTCAAACCCTGCGCCCGGTTAACGCCGGTAATAATTCCTCCCAAAATAGTATTGCCCCCATGATAATCTTTTTGCAATCTTCCCACGAAATAACTGCTAAGTGGTTCTACCAGTTCTTTTCTTTTGTTGCCATTGTAATCAATGGTCGCGGTTTCCCTTTGTGTAATGCTTTCAAGAATTCCAATACTCAGTCCTTTCTTTGTTTTACCACTGAACTTTGTTGCGCCAAGAATGGAAGTGCTTTGCGGAAGTTTTAAATACTCACCTGCGCCAAGATTGGGATATCCATGTGGCGAGCTCCCGATGCGACGCGAATAAAATAACAGGTCTGCATCGTAATCGCCACCAGCAATGGAGCCGGTTAACTGGTAATCAAAAATGTTCCTGCTTTCAACAAAAAATGGTCTTCGCTCATCAAAAAAATTCTGAAATCCATCGATGCGAACCTGTGACGGATCTGCTTCTACCTGGCCGAAATCGGGATTGATCGTAAAATCAAGAATGAGATCATTAGTCACAGCCACCTTGCCATCCACGCCCGCAGCTAATCGTGTATCAAAACCTTTTGCAAATGGATTGCCGGGTTCTTTTTTGTATTTGTCGGCTTGTGCGATCACATAAGGAGCGATCTCAACCTGCTTGTGCGGGGGTATGTCTTTTAATCCATGCAATTCTCCAAATGCGCTTACCCATAAGCCGGAGCTTTGCGGAATGTATTGCCAAAAGGAACGTTCTTCTTTGCGAAACAACCTCCTGGTAATTTGAAAGCCCCATATTTTCTCGGGTTCATTGTTATACCTTAACTGGCTAAATGGAATTTTTACCTCTGCTGTCCAGCCATCGTTATCAACATGGGTTTTAGAGAACCAAATTGGATTCCAGTTGACGTCCCAGTAATTACCATCGTTTGAAACAAACTCGTCGCTGCGAACTCCTGAAACGGAGAGAGTAAATGAAAATGCTGTACGCAGGTCGTGATAGCTGT
>VBAQ01000311.1 GCA_005883765.1 Bacteroidota bacterium | reverse complement strand
TTTCTCGCGAATTCAATTGCCGATGACTCGCCGATCCTAGAATCGATCAGCACAAGTTCGATTTGGGGCTCCTGTGTTAGGATATCCAGCGCATGCTTGTCCGTCGCTAACAACGCCTGCATTTTCCAGGACTGCATTTGCTTCATCAAAACCGCTTGTTGTGTTGAGCTCTCACCTAATATCAAAATGTGCTTGCCTTCAAGTTGGCTGGCCGGATCAGTGTGTTCGGCTTGCACATGTTTCATGCTTGGAATTAAGGGCATGGTAATAATAAACTGAGAGCCTCTGCCCAACTCGCTTGTAACCTCAATCTCGCCGTTCATTAACTCGACCAATTTTTTGCACACGACGAGGCCAAGACCTGTATGAGTCGAATTTTTTTCCTTAGGCGAGTTACCAGCTACTCCATTAAATATTTGACCCAAGCGGTCTTCAGAAATCCCAATGCCTGTATCTCTTAGCTCGAACTTTAGCTCCGGCTTGCTTAATCCGTGAACCAATGAGCTGATGCTAAGGAAAATTTCACCCTTGTGAGTGAACTTAACGGCATTTTCGACGAGATTCATTAAGAGTTGACGCAGCCGCCTGCTGTCTCCAATGATGTGGGTGGGAACAGTCTCTTCGATGTAGTACAAGAGGTCAACCGAAGCGGTTTTATTGGCAAACATTTCTAATACTTCTTCCATACAATCACGCAGGTCAAACTCTTTCATTTCCATGTCCTGGTCATGTTGATCTACTTTCGAAAAATCCAGTACGTCATTGACCAGGATCTCATTTACTGTTTTTAGCAGGTGCTCACCGCAGCTACGAATAGTGTCGGCATATTCTTTTTGTTCTGTATTCAAGGGTGTATTAACCAGCAATGTGCTCATTCCCATGATACCATTCATCGGCGTGCGTATCTCGTGATTTATTGCGTTCAGTAGTTGTTGCTTTGTTTGTTTTACTTGTTTGGCTTCTTTGTCCATCTTCATCTCCTTGAGTATCGAATTGTCAAGCTGTGCAGTCAATTGCTCTAATTGTTCTTGCAGGGTTTCATTCCTCACCTCGATGGCCTCCAGCCTAACCGCATAAAACCGGTAAGCGACGAGACCCATGGCCATTGCTAGCGCTCCTATGAACCACCAAATAGAATAGTACATCATCATAAAAAAGGCCAGGCACAATCCAAAAAAGATCAAACAGAATTTTTTCATAGCGGTGCAAAAAATTAATTTGGAATTTGTATCAGGTTTATCTCTGCTTTTTCCAACCTTTCAGCAATCGAAATATCTTTTAAAAAGGGATTCCAATGAAAGATGAGCTTGTCGATGGGCCTCCATAATATTACCCAGCTAAAAACGTCAAGTCCATTTGTGAGCCCTGAGTGCTGATATTTCCGATCTAAAATGAGAGGCGCTAGTCCCTGGCAGGCCATCACGATCGCCAGGCTCATGAAAAGCAGCAAGTATGTTCGCCGTTTAAATTTTTCAAACGAGGAATAGACCACCTTCTTCTTCTCTGCAAAATGGCGGCGGATGGCAAACAGTAAAGGCTCTGCATATTGCTTATCCACATCACATGTGTAGCTTATTTTATAAAGGAATGTCGCTTCTCTTCTTGCTGGCCTGATGCAGTTCATAATATACTGCTCAAATTCATGGCTTAGCTGACGCTTGTAAATCGGAGCCGGATCCTGAGGATTAAAATATCCCGTGTACAGTTGCTGGTCAAGAGACAAAAAAATATTGGTCCTTTGTACTATTGAGTTGTTCAACTTATTCATAGGATGGTGGTCACGATTCAGACCGATTCCAAGATCAGTTCTGATTATTATTAACGCAGAGATCTTTATTTATTCAAATCCAATTTTTTTTCTTTGAAGAATAAGCAAAAACGAACACGGGCGATAAGTGGTTTCCTTTATTTTGGTATTTCAGTATGTAAATCATAACAATCCTTAGAATACCGGATAAATGTGCCGCTCCCATTGACACTAATAAGCTTTACTGCAAAATACGGCGGAGATTATAAGCGTGTTAACCACGCTGCGTATTACAGGTTGCGGAAAGGAAGAACTATCCCGTATTGTTATGGTGACGGTACTGGATAAAAGCAAAGGACTTGCTTTGTTGACAAATCCTGCGCATGATAAGATCTCCTTGCTTGCAGGTAACGATCTTAACGGCATTTTTGATTATTCAATAAACAGCATGAATGGCCAGCTGATGCAACAGGGTAAACTGGAAATAACAAACGGGGGAAATTATGAGTTGCCTTTAAAACAAAGTCTGATGAAGGGAATATATAGTTTGGAAGTGAAAAATAATTTACAATCTTTCCATTTTACGTTTATCAGGCAGTGAGCTTTCTGTCGCATGAAAGCTTCAGCTATTCTTCCTTGCCGCCTTTCTCACCCACGAACCAATGCTCTTTGTGGCCTCACCCTCCAACTCCCTCTCCAATAGAGAGGGAGCGGTGCTGCAGAATAAATCCAAACATTAAATCTTCCACATCAGGTTTTGAATATGCCTGATCAATTCAATAAATTGATCTCCGAGTTGAGAAAATTCGATCTATTCTTCTTTGGCGCCTTTCTCGCCAACAAACCAGTGCTCTTTATTTTTAAAGAGAACGTTGAACGTGGTCAGTGAGCCATAAATACGTGTGATGTATTGCTGGAGATTTACCTTGTCCTCATCGCTGAGTTGTTTGTGCGCATTAATGCTTTGTTCCAATACCCGCATCCTGTCACGCAGCA
>VBAQ01000306.1 GCA_005883765.1 Bacteroidota bacterium | reverse complement strand
CGGTGACAGGCTGAGTAACTTATTAAACGCTCCACGTGTTTTGAACGAACCTGTTTTTTGAAAAAGTTCAAGTTTGACAAAAACATTTGTTCCCAACTGCTGACTGAGTGTGTGGCTATGCTCCAGCGGAGTTCGCTTGATGTAAGATTTGATTCGATCCGCGGCTTGCCTGATATCATCAATGTCCATATTCTAATCCGACCATTTGATAGGATAAGAGCTAAGCTACAATTTTAATGCTCTTTTCAGTCCGCCGGGGTCTTCACCGCCAAGCTTCTCCCGACAAGTTTAGTCTTCTGACAACCCGATAGCTAGGGTCGGGACAAGTTGTGACCAACGCCCATAAGCTAAAAAAATTCGATACTTTTATTTCAAGTCTCTTATCAAAATGGCAACGCGCATATGGTATCATACAAGCGTGCCGCAATGATGAACCACTACGCACGGCTTTAATTCCTGTAAGTGTAAATTAGAAAAATAAACCAGGAGGAAATGATGAAAAAAATACTTTTTGTATTTGCGATTGCCTTAAACCTGCACCCAGCATTATTTGCACAACACGAACAGCATCATGCACCGCAGAAGCAGGACATGATAAATGTAGAGCCACAACCATTGTTGGCGCAGGCTATCCGCTTGAAGGATGCTTTATCTTTTTTAGGCAGTTCTTTGACGACGGACGACGAGAAACAATTAGCAGCTCTGCAGCATCAACCGCTTAACCAGGAAACATCGAAGCTTGTACAAAAAATACTTGATCCCTATTGCCTCGCTATCATAAATATCAATCCAGAGTCAAGAGTCAAAGTACTCAGAGGGCTGGCAAAACCAAAACTAATTCAAAACGGTTGGGTCAGTTATTTGGTAAAGGTGAATAATGAAGCGGGGGTTACCTCGCAATTACAAGTGGAAAGTCCTAATGCTGCTACACCTTTGTATGCTCCTTCCAATGATCCACGTGTGAATGAAAAAAAAATATTGACACCGGGCCAGGTGGCCAATCGTTTTCTTGAAATGCAGATCTACCGCAACCCGCCAATGCTTCCGAATCTTTCGGGATTGAAATTGGAGTATGCCATTTTGCAGATGTATAGCAAAGACGCCGGTCAACGCGAGGTTGAAATCGGATTCAATGTAGGACAGGGAACACAGGATATCGGATTCCGTAATACCATAAACATATTGTTCAACAGTATCCCTTCTGCAAAGGTTACATTACATGTAAAAGATGACGATGGTTCTCCCTCCATGGCTTCCTTCCTGATCACAGACGGAATAGAACGAGTGCTTGATGACAGCATCCAGACTATCGCGAAGGCAGACTTCCGCCTGGCAGCCGCTCAACAGGAGCTGAGGTTACCTCTAAAGACTTATAAGGTTCCTCCTACCCTGGTAGGAATATATCCATTACCATCAAGGCGAGTTGCAGCCTACGATGAATATCCCGATTTTTTCTTTCAACCACAGATATATCGCTACGATGGAGAACATGTGTTCTTGCCGCCTGGCAAATACGACGTTACTGTCACGCGAGGGCCCGAGTACATCACGCAAAAATTCCAACTGGTAGTTCCTGCCAATGTGAAAGATTTTTCTGCTTCCATTCAATTAAAGCGATGGTTAAATATGTCAAAGCTTGGGTGGTATTGTGCCGATCATCATGTTCATGCGGCAGGGTGTAGTCATTATGAAAGCCCGGAAGAAGGCGTAAAGCCAATCGATATGTGGCGACAAGCTATTGGTGAAAATTTGAACATAGCAGCAGTGTTGGCCTGGGGTCCTAGCTGGTATCATCAAAAGACTTTTTTTACCGGAAAAGACGATCCGCTTTCAACCAAAAAAAATATCATGCGGAATGATGTGGAAGTTTCAGGTTTTCCTTCATCATATTCAGGTCATGTAGTTCTATTGAGACTTAAAGAGGATGATTATCCTGGTACTACTCTGATTGAAGAATGGCCAAGCTGGACTTTGCCAGTGCTTCAATGGGCCAAATCGCAAGACGCAGTAACTGGATATGCCCATTCGGGTTGGGGACTGGAACCATTGGAACCAACCAGGCAATTACCCAATTATGTATTGCCTAAGATGGATGGTATTGGAGCCAATGAATATATTGTTACCGTTACACAAAATGTCATTGACTTTTATAGCGCGGGCGATACACCTGCTCCATGGGAGTTGAATATGTGGTATCATACACTGAACTGCGGTTTCACTGCGCGGCTAAGTGGTGAAACAGATTTTCCCTGCATATTCGATGAACGTGTGGGTATGGCGAGAAGTTATTTTAAACCGGACGGCGCTCTATCTTATGATAGTTACGTTGATGCCATCAAAAAAGGCAGGTCGTACATCTCGGACGGATACTCACATATCATTAATTTTTCTGTCAATGGATTGGAAGTAGGAACAAAGGATAGCAGGTTGGATTTAAAATCGACCGAATCAGTTAGCATTAACGCCAGGGTGATTGCCAATCTTCCTGAACAGCAGGATCAGGCCGGTGCCGCGATTGCACAAAGGGGAGTTGCAGAGCAACCATACTGGCACATTGAACGTGCACGCATCGGTACAAGTCAGAAAGTTCGAGTAGAACTCATTGTAAATGGCAATCCTGTGGATACGACTGAAATTGCTGCCGATGGCAAATGGAAGGATATAACATTTACTTACCCGGTTAGTCATTCCTCATGGGTAGCATTGAGGATTTATCCAAGCTCACATACCAATCCTGTTTTTGTTATAGTTGATGGCAAACCTATTCATGAGCGCAAAAGTGCGGAGTGGTGCAGGCAGGCGGTAGATCAATGCTGGAAAATGAAGCAAGCGAAAATTCGTTCACAAGAACGCCCGGCTGCAGAAGCGGCCTATGATGCAGCCCGTAAAATCTATGATAAGATAATTCAAGAGGCTGCAGACAATA
>VBAQ01000300.1 GCA_005883765.1 Bacteroidota bacterium | reverse complement strand
CGCATTGGCATTGATGGCCCTCAGCCTCTGTGTGCCGCGGCCATTTGCGAAATTCATTGTTATAGCGATAATCATCTGCAATTATTCGCCGCCGTTCATCGCTAATGTGTTGTTGCGCCGATCATCACTCGTTCTGAATTTATCTTCCAGCATGGCGGAACGCCTGGGACTGTTTACCATTATTGTTTTTGGAGAAGTGGTACTGGGTGTAGTAAATGGCATCAGCAAAGTCAACAACCTGGACTTTTCTGCGTGGTTGAACTTTGCGTTCGCCATTTCCATCGTCTTTGCCTTGTGGTGGATATTTTTCACACTGACCTCGAACAGGAATGCTAAGAGCGGTTTTGTCGTGGCCACCTCGCTGGAATTGCTATGTATCCCGACGTTAATGTCTCTGGGATTGATCGCAGCGCGCTTCTCCTATTTGTTCGATTCAAATGAAATCAACCAATCGCTGAATATAGTTTTTAACTGTGCCGTCGCGGCTTTTCTCATTGGCATCAACCTCATGATGGGATTGTTGGAATATCATGACATTTTCCGCTCAATTGAGAGACCGGTCCGCATGTCGCTCCTCGTGACTGCCGTCGTTCTTATCGGCTGCAGCCTGGTTAATTTCAAGTTGGACACCCAATATTATTTACTGATGGTACTTGCCATCCTCATTGCTGAAATTATTTGCTTGAATTTCTTTTACTATAACCTGGATGAAGAGGCGAGAAGAAAGGTGGAGACCGCTACTGCAAAGGGAGAATAGGATTTCAAGGAGCACAATCCGGTCCAGCATGTAAATCAAAAAATAAAAGCTTCCCGTCTGCCGGGCGTCTTCACTGCCAAGCCTCATGGTGTTGTCAGGCACAACAATCATTCGAATCGCCTTTAGGTTGAAGTTTCTGATCGTACTCGTCGTGACGACGCATCCATACTCCACTTTCGTTGCGCCCGAGTGGAGCCCGATCAAGCCACTGGTAGATGCCCCAGAGGCCGTCCAGCCCTCGTGCATAAGTGGAATACGTATGATAAAGTATTCCGTCCTCCAGCACAAAGGCACTCATGCCGGGAGCTTCTTGTGTGAACGTCGCCCAGTCAGTGCCGGTGCTGGCTGCGATCTTCTTTCCTTCCTCAGTCGCGGTATTAGTTGCGTCAATATCACTTTGTCGTGAGCTGACATTGCCTTTGTCATAGTTGTACTCCATATTTCCAGCGCGTTGCTGCTCCCGGGTGTACGAAACGTTGAAGTCGTAGTTGAAGTCGCTGCCATGCGACGAAGCCCAGGGAAATGTCCATCCCATCCGCTGCTTGTATCCATTGAGTTTGGTAAGCGGTGCACGCGACACTGCCCAGAGCATCACATCATGGTTAGCAAGGTGAATCCAAAACCCGTTGAAGCTGTCCGCGATGTTAGAACAGTGCGGGCAGCCCGCTGTGTAGTCTGGTCCGAACATGAAGTGGTAGGTGAGAAGTTGCGAACGTCCTTTGAAAAGATCAGCTAGAGACACTTTTCCTTCATCGGTTTCGAATATGTACTCCTTGTCAATTCTAACCCAAGGAAGTTCCTGCCGTTTCCTCACCACTTCGTCGCTGCGCCGAGTTAATTCTTTCTCCGCTTTGAGCAACTCGAGCCGCATTGCGAGCCACTCTTCACGTGTAGCGGTTTTGTGTTTCGTTATTGTGGTAGCGGTGAAATTCTGCTTAGCCATGCTTATAATTTTTTTTTGAAAAATTCTTATGGTCATTAAAACGGCAAAAATAGACTTTATAGTGGGTTGATTTTCCTTTCCATCCGGGGTCTTCTATTCGCAAGCATGTCGAGACGATAAATGTCTCCATGCCGAACAGACCCTACGGTTTGTTTAAAACCGTGAGCGTCGCCATGTGTGAGCGGGACGCTGGGAGCTAACGTAACATTTACCATGAGTAACCGCACGCAGTGTGACCCTATGCAGCAAAATGCCTCCTGTCCTCAGCCAGCCCTACTTTTAGATCTGACCGTGTTATCTCCGCTTATCGCCATTCAGTTCCTACCACGCCAGTCTTGAATAAATCGAAGTCGAAGTTCTTGAATGATACAGCACAAATAAAGAAGGAAATCTGTCAACAATTATCTATAAAGTAAGGGGCAATTTATCCTCAACAAATATCCAACCTAAGTTGATTCTTTATTTACTCATTTGATTTTTGACGATGGCACATTTTATGGCATGTTGATATTGGCTGGCATTCACAGAAATGAAATCAAATAACCCGGTACGCTTCAATATAGATTGGTTTTAAGTTCATAGCTAGTAATGTCGCAGATAGTGATGAACAGTAAACGAATTATATCAAAGCGCTGATGAGTGTATTGCCATGCACATTAAACTTTAACCAAAATACAAAAACAATGAAACGTCTAAATCTACTCTGCCTGTTTGCAGTCGTCCTAATCTCCTCATGTCGGAAATCAGAGGTTATCGTCTCTCCCCCTGAGCAACAGGAGATCGCTAAAAAGACTGGTGTACACACTTATTCAGTCACTATTTCTCCCGTTAACGAAGTGAATACTATGTGCAGCGATTTGCTGCTGACCGTCGAGACCGATAAAACTTCAAGGGGACAGATAGTTTTGTATGAGTATGAGGATATTTATCATCGTGTGACGATGCACAAATGGGAGGCTACTAATACAAACAGTATCGTGATGAATACGGAAAAGAGTCAGGTATCGGAACGATATTTTGATGCCACATTTACCTGGGGAAGCACTATAATAACTGGGGCTGCGACAGTTGAGGTATCGCCCTGTCAGAATTAAATCAAAGATTTTCGCTTGATTTGCTTCCGCGATGAGGCTCCGCGACGTAAGTCCAAACTATCAGACTATTGCCGGGACTCATCGCCAATGATAGACGCTTCCTCTGATACGACGATCCCTCCAAATGGCAGTTTGGAAAAAGACATTCTCAATTTGGGGACGAGACTCATCGGCATATGCAGAGAGACTCCGGGACTTCATATGTCACGGATCTTTCAGTGACGGCTGTTATGGCTGATGCCTCAGTGAC
>VBAQ01000055.1:17138-33349 GCA_005883765.1 Bacteroidota bacterium | reverse complement strand
TAAAGTTTCAATAAAAACATTAAAATAAACGATTGCTTATGCAATCACAAAACAAAAAAAATGAAAGGAAAATATATTACAACACAAATTCTGTTGGCTTGCTTATCTCATAAAAAGGTCATCCAGCCCAACATTCACGATCAACTGAAAGAGGCTATTGCAGAGAGGAAAAGACTGTTGCTGCAATGGCGTAGACTATTGTTTTCATGGCTGTCACCAGACAAACTGGATATTTACGCCGAATTGGAAAAAACGATCGCCGAGAGAAAAATGATCATTCAAAAGTGGGAGAAGTTATTTTCGGCTTACCGGGAGATTATCATCACGATCGACGATAAAAGGGCAGCCTGAGGGCAGCATCGTTGCCGTACCGCGAAACAATCCTCGGATACAAACTTCCGTTAGTCTGCTCCATACCTCCTTTTACCAACTGCATGTTCAATTCTTGTATTCGAACCCGCCCGCCCGATCAAGATTAGCAAATTTTCCTCCTTTGATGCTCAATGGATTGCTGAGTTCGGATAAAAAAATCAAAGATCCGAACCACAACTCCGCCAATCGGCAGGTTCGGATTCGCTAAACAGAACAGTATCGGCTTTTTGTTACCCCATTTTTGTGTTGCGATTGAAATTTTAAAATCAAAAGCACAAAAAGATGATCAACCTGGTGATTTTAATGATGCAGCAAGTTTGCCTGTTGACTCCAAAACAAATAGTGATGATCGTCCTCGCGGGAGCCGCGGCGCTACTAAATCGGGTCGCCCTCGGCTTTGGAAACAGATCCAGGTCGTTCTGCCATGCTCAATCACTTTTAAAATAAAATAAAATGAAAAAGAAAGTCATAACCATTACCGCGTCCGCAGCCATACTTAATGCGATAGGCATTATACTGGTTCCGGCAAGTACACAGAAAATCCTTTCAGAAAGTTTTTACCTGGCTTCCCTGAGAGAAACAATCACCATCAGTCTTTCATGATTTTCAATTAAACTCATTATTAACCACAATCAAAAAAAATCAAAATGAAAAAAATTCTAATGGCGGTGGCAATGATAGTTGTTGTTGCCGCTGCATTCGCCAACAACAAGGAAGTTACTCCCGCAGTACAGAATGCATTCAAGACAAGGTTTCCCAAAGCAATGGATGTGGAATGGACCGTGGGTGGCAGTTATTACAAGGCCAGTTTTGCCAGCAACGGTACTATACTGTTTGCTTTTTATAACGAAAAAGCTCAGCTGATTGGCATCATGAGAAATATCAGTTCAAGTCAACTGCCCATTTCTCTGCAAGGAAAGTTAGCAAAATACGATTCTCATTACTGGATCGCTGATCTTTTTGAAATGTCGAATGATCGTGGCACCAACTATTATCTTACCCTGCAGGACGCCGACAATAAGATGATCTTAAAATCGGATTGTAACGACTGGAAATTATTATCAATTAAAACCGACGAATAGTCTTTTCAAGTCGATAAATAAAAAAAGATGAAAAAAATATTAGCAATAATTTCTGCCGGACTGTTGATGTCATTCTTTTCCTGGGCACAGATGGATCAACAAAAAGATACCGTAAATAATACAATTACTACTGCAGCGAACAAGCAATATAATAAGGCGGGAAAGTTTAAACGAATGATGTTCGGAGAACATTATCGTAAGGAATGGGCAACGCCCGTTGATGTTGAGATACTTGATATAAATGTTTTTGCCGGAGGATTAAATCCGGTTAAAATGGGAGGAGGCCTTCAAACAAAATCGCTGAGATTGGAAAGCGCGGATGGAAGGGAGTATGTTTTGCGCTCAGTAAATAAGGATCCATCAAAAGCAATTGTTGCAGAACTCAGGGGAACCTTTGCAGAAGATGTTGTGCAGGACCAGATATCTTCTGCAAATCCTTTTGCTCCTATGGTCGTAGCCTCCTTGGCAGGGGGCCTCGCTTACACCCATGTCAAACTCAGAAAATGAAAGTAGTTCGTCTCATAGCAGTTGGTTTAGATTAAAAGCAGGTAGTTTCTACTGCCTGCTGTTTTAAAACTTTTTGTTCATTGTATAAATAATAATTATGGAGTTTGTATTTGCATTACTCTTAGTTTTCGTACCAGTTATTTCCGGGCTCATGGCTAAAAGTTTCGGAAGAAAATTCTGGCCATGGTTTTTCGTAGGGACATTCCTTCCACTCGTAACTAATGTCATTCTCCTTTGTTTGCCCGATAAGACAAAGAAAAAGCCTATGAACTTAAAAGCTGTCGAAAACGACGAAATTTTTGATCACCTATTTATTTCTAAGCGCTCAAAAAAAATTAACGATCATGAAGGTCCATTTTCAGCAACAGCTTAGTGTGGAGCTTCTTCGCAGCGAGCGCAAGAGGATTATCATCATTATTTCAATATTTGTGTTTTTGATCGGTTATAGATTGTTCCAGGGCTACTTTTTTGAAATGGATGAGCAAACCCAGCGTGTACAGTCCTTCCCGATAGTATGGTTATTTCCGCTCGTCGTAATCGGGTTTGAATTTTTATCACTGTTTTACATAAATAAACAGCTCCGGGCAAAAAGAAAAAGAATGGGCTTAGTAAGGCAGTATCTGAATACAGCGTTTGAAATTTGTTTGCCCTCATTCATTATTATAATCGTAGCCAGGCAATTTCCAACCTTCGATTTACTAAAATCGCCGGCATTGCAAGTCTATTTCCTTTTCATCATCCTTTCCACGATGCGCCTGAATTTTATGCTTTCTTTCTTCTGTGGGTTGCTTTCCGCTACATCATATTTCATTTTATGTTTTTTTATCTACAACCATTTTGATTTTAATGATGCGGCCCGGATGGCGGTTATTTTAATAAGTGGGATGGCTGCCGGCCTTGTTGCAAATCAAATCCGCTCGGGCATTAATAATTCATTGAAGGAAACAGAAAGGAGGAACAGAGTGGAATGTCTCTTTGGCCAGCAAATATCAATTGAGGTGGCAGAAAAACTTTTGGAGAATAATGGAGAGATAGAAAGTAAAAGAATGAGAGTCGCAATCATGTTTGTTGATATTCGCAATTTCACAAGTTTTGCCGCAGCGATAAGTCCCGAAGAGATCGTCCAATTCCAAAATACTTTCTTTACTGTTGTCAGCAATGTTGTGGCGAAGCATAGCGGCATTGTAAACCAGTTCCTCGGCGACGGTTGCATGGTGACATTTGGTGCACCCGCGCATTTGACTAATCCTCCCTTGCATGCAGTAAGTGCGGCACTTGAAATAAAACAAAAATTAAGAGAAGAGGTAGACGTCGGCAACATTCCTGATACCAGGATTGGCATTGGCATACATGCGGGCGATGCCGTAACGGGAAATATCGGAACAGCAATTCGCCAACAATACTCGGTAACAGGCAAATGTGTGATCATTGCCGCCAGGATTGAGCAATTAAATAAAGAATTTAATTCAGAGATATTGATTACACAAGAAGTCTTTCATCATGCCAGTCCCTATCTGGATTTTAGCACCCAGGACCTGGGAGAAATAAATTTAAAAGGTTTTGAAGAGCCGTATATAATTCATAAGGTGGCATAAACGATGTCAACTTAATATAATTTTTTAAAACAAAACCATTTTTGAGCTTAAAGGAATACGTATGAAAATAAACACCGAAATAGTTAAAGAATCTGCAAGGTTTGTTAGTGATTACCTTTCCCGGAATTTAGATTCCAAATTTGTTTATCATAATCTTTCGCATACGACATACGTGGTAAAGACTGTCGACATATTATGCGCAGCTATGAATGTAAATAATCATCAGAAAAAAATGCTTTTGGTCGCTGCCTGGTTTCATGACGTCGGATATACTCAACAACTGGACCATCATGAAATGGTGGGAGCGACGGTTGCTGAAAAATTCCTCGCTGAAAAAAATATAGATAAGGAGGATATAGAGGTTGTTACGTCTTGCATATTGTCAACGCATTGTCCTCAAAAGCCAATCGAAAGATTACAGCAGATCTTATGCGATGCGGACATGATGCATCTTTCGGACAAGGCATTTATGGATGCCTCTGTCCTGTTGAGAAAAGAATGGGAGCTTACGAGAGACAGAAAATATTCGGACGAAGAATGGTATGATTTAAATATCCAGTTCGTCTCCTCACATCAATACCACACTTCTTTTGGAATTAAAAATTTTGAAAGTCATAAAAATAAAAATCTGAAACGTCTCTCTTCGAAGTTGGAGGAAATTACGAAAAGCAAGGCCAGGGATAACGGAACTAAACCAGTTCCTGATATCAAACCAAAAAAGAATAAAGAACGTCTGGAGAGGGGGGTTGAAACACTCTTTAGAACAGCTTCCAGTAATCACATGCGGCTAAGTGGCATGGCAGATAATAAGGCCCACATCCTTCTCACATTAACTCCATTATCATTTCAATTGTTTTGTCAGTTCTTGCCAAGAAAATAATCGATGCAACTTACCTGATCCTTCCAACAATTCTGTTGCTATCCATTTCGGTTGCGTCCATTGTCTTTGCCGTGTTGACAACAAAACCGAAGGTGTCAAAGGGAACTTTCACTACGGAGCAGATCACCCGAAGGGAAGTAAACCTGATGTTTTTTGGAAATTTCCATAGAATGGACTTAGACAAGTACGAATGGGCGGTGCAGGAAATGATGTATGACAAAGAGTATTTGTATAAAAGCATGACAAAGGACATTTATTTCCTGGGAAAAGTGTTGGCGCTAAAATATCGCTATCTCAATATTGGTTATCGAATTTTTATGTATGGTCTGATTGTGTCCATCATAGCGTTCGCTGTCAGTTTCTTTTTGGCTGCCCATACCAGTTATCCGCAATAAATATCTTGTTTCAATGTGCGTATGTATAAAAATGCCCGATTCTTTCTCAGAAAAGCACCAGCGAAGAAAATACTAAAAGATAACTTTGCTTAGCAATCGGCAGTAAGATGGAACTTAAACCATTTCTTGATTATATCAGGCAATACATCGAGTTGACAGCAGAGGAAGAGGCTATCCTCTTGTCAAAGGTCAAACTGAGAAAATATTTAAAAGGCCAGTTTGTAGTACAAAATGGTGATGTGTGCAAATATGAAAACTTTGTGTTGTCGGGCTGTCTAAAAGCTTTCTACATTGACAATGAAGGCCAGGAACATGTTGTGATGTTTGCTATTGAAAACTGGTGGATCGCTGATCTCGGAAGTTTTATCACTCAAACTCCTGCGGACCTTAATGTCCAGTGCCTCGAGAATTCTGAACTTGGGCAAATTCATTATAAAGATTTGCAGCAGTTATACGTCGAGATTCCCAAACTGGAGCGATTCTTTCGTGTTATCATTCAAAAAGCATTTGTGGCGGCGCAAAAAAGAATCATCAACAATTTTGCGTTGCCCGCAATGGACAGGTATCTTCAATTCCGTGAGCAATATCCAAAAATTGAACAACGCATTCCTCAGTATTTGATCGCCTCCTACCTTGGCATGACCAAAGAATTTCTGAGCAAGATCCGCAGCCAGCTTATTTCAAAGCAGGAGTAATTCGTGTAATTCGTGTGATTCGCTTGAATTCGTGTCCTTATTAAACTGGTTCAATCACATTTATTAAACTGGTTTATTTTTTTCGCTTTTCCTTGTTATGAGCTTTGTACAAAAATTACAGAGCTTATGACAACGCTATTAGAAAAAATCACCGATCTAAATGACCTTGTATTACAGGGTAAAGCTTTGGAAGCATTTGACACATATTATCATGAGGATGTGATTATGCAGGAAAATGAAAATGCGCCTACCGTCGGAAAAAAAGCCAATCGGAAAAGAGAAGAAGATTTTTTTTCCTCGATCACAGAATTTAGGAATGCAAAACCTTTAAGGGTGACCGTGGGCGAAGAAGTGACTATGGTTCAATGGCATTATGATTACACCCACAAAGATTGGGGCTTGAGAAATTATATCCAGGTATCCGTACAGGAATGGAAAAATGGAAAAATTGTTAAAGAGCAATTCTTTTATGGAAATTAAGATGCTTTTAAGCTTGTTCTAAATTTAACTTATCGCAAGTTCTCTACAATTTTTACCGCGTAGGTTTAGAATAGCATCACTTTTAGTGTTTGAACTTAAGTACCCCAGTTAGCAAGATTGCACATGGATCAATCCAGTATTAACCTATAGTCCCTGCATGCCTCTGAATAAATAGGCAATTCCGCGGAATAATTTAAAATAGGGATGATGCCATTCTAAAATAGGGAGAACTCCGTAGTAAATCGACTTCGCAGAAATTTATTTTGCATTGTAAACTTTTTTAAAATTAAAACCTAACAATGAAAATTCTTTTTGCGCTTGCAATACTTGCAACGGTAATTTTTTCTTCATGTAGCCATTCGGCTAAAATCAGTTCATCAAAATTGTCTTCCCGAAAAACCAGGATCGAAACTCACTCGACGAATGATGCGCCTAATCCTCTCGCGAGGCAGTTTTTTGAATCGACAACCATGAGGCCAGAAAATCATTTGGCCCAATTCCCATAGCCAATAAAAGCTTCTCCTGATATTTCCTGGGGTTTGAGAAATTATGTCCAGGTACCAGTACAGGGTGGAAAAATGGAGAAATTGTTAAAGAGCAGTTCTTTTATGGAAATTAGAATGGGCGTGTATTCCGGCGGGTTTGAGGATGCAAAACTTTGAAATGTACTCATTCGGAAATCTCTCCAACAAAATCTTTCTTTTACTTCATATAAGTTCCCTTCTTCAGCGATTCTCAATTTTGTTACCCATAGTGGTAACCACGAAGTCTCCAAAAAACTATAAGCGTTTACCTGGAAAAAATTAAATTAGCTGAGAATAAATTCAGGGATGATCAACATATATGAGGTTTTAAAGAACTATCCCAACCTTTCCAGGCAGCTCAATTGCAAGGGTGTTTTGTTTACGCAATATGAATGTCCGCAAACCAATCGAAAAGAACAATTCTATGTCGAGTGCAATTATATTGCTTATGTTATTAGCGGTAAACGGATTTTTCACAAAAACAATAAAACATGGGACCTCACAGAAGGATCCTGTGTATTTGTAAAAAAAGGAACCTACACAGCTGAAAAACCGGAAGGTGAAAAATGGTGTGTGATGGTCTTTTTTATTCCTGACAGTTTCCTGAAACAATTAATTAAGGACAACTGGAAAAGCTTGCCGGTGGGTCATGTGCCCGAAGCCAATGTAGAAAATGTATTGCCGCTGGAAGTAAACGAGTTAAGTAAGTCCTTTTTCTTTTCCATGTTACCTTATTTTACTCAAATACCTCCGCCACCCGAAAATTTGCTTGAATTAAAATTTAAGGAGCTCGTCTTATCTCTTCTGTCTAATGAGAACAATAGCCGCTGGCTCTCCTGGCTCAACAATTTAAGCAACGACAAGCTTTCGTCCATGGAAGAGATCATGCAGAATAATTACACTTACAATCTTACATTGGGCGACTATGCGAGGCTGGCTTGTCAAAGCCTTTCCACATTTAAGCGGGAATTCAAAAAAATATTTAAAGAGTCGCCCGGTAAATGGATCACAAGAAATCGATTAAACCTGGCCGCCGAGTTATTGGAAAAAACTTCACTCAGCGTTGCCGAGATCGGGTTTGAATGCGGGTTTGAGAACCAAACGCATTTTAGCAGGCTTTTTAGAGAAAAAAAGGGCGTATCACCGCTTCAATTCCGTATGGATCTTCAAATGGGCCAAACCATTTAGGATTACCTGGCTGAACTTTACACCTACCGGCGAGTTAGTAATTTTAATGAAGATATTTTGACGATAAACATATACGATTTTATTTGTTCTAATTCCACACACTTCAACTAACTAAATTTCGGGCATGAAGAAATGTTCCTGCCTTTGGAAATTCTTCAGTCAAGGAATTAAAACACGCCACCGAGGTGTCGAACAACCCGATCCAAGGCATGAATCACCGGGTTCAGTGGCTGCAGAGTTTTGTTACAAAAAGACAAGATCTATTGCGTCTACATCGCAGCCGATGAAGATTCAGTATGGGAGCATGCAAAAAAATCAGGCTTCCCCGCAGACAAAGTGGAAGAGGTTAAGGCAATCCTGGATCCGACAGTTGCCGGGTAGTTACCATCATTTATGCACTGCGTTTTGCATTTAGCCATTAATGCTGATCATTTTGACACGAACAGAAATGTTTTTGAGCCGAATAGAAAAACAAAGATAGATTGAGGGGAATACCTTTAGGTGAATCTTTCTCTTAATCTTCAAACCGTTTTTATATGGAAACTGCAATGACATCTGTTCCGGGGGCAAAAATATCCGGTAATCATCTGATGGACACTGTCAGCCGCATTGCGCCGGTGTTGAGTCAGCATATTGAAGAAGAAGAAAACCGCGGAAGGCTTTCATCGCCTGTTGTAGATGCATTAAGAGACGCAGGATTTTTTAAATTATTCTTACCGAAATCTCTCGGCGGTCTCGAAACAGATCCCTTAACAATGGCCAAAATTGTGGAGGAGGTAGCAAGCTATAATACAGCTGCAGGCTGGTCGCTTATGGTAGCCAACAGTCCTCTTACTATACTGAGCAGGATTCCCGAAAAAGGAGTCGAGGAACTTTTTGGAAATGATCCCGATGCTTTTGTTGCAGCCAGTGTTCACCCACCCATGACGGCAAACCGCACTGAAGGAGGTTATTCAATTAACGGAAGAAATCCTTTGGTTTCCAATGTACACGAAGCGAAATGGGTAATGACTTTTACGCTTGTTATGGAGGGCGGACAACTAAAAATAAATAATGGGCACCCCGAAATTCTTGGTGTTTTTATGAAGGCAAAAGATTGTCGCATCGTTGATACCTGGCAGGTGCTGGGAATGCGTGCCACGGACAGCAATGATGTAGAAGCCAAAGATGTTTTTGTTCCTGATCACCGGCTCTGCCACATAATGCCGGAATTTAATGCCGGTTATCATTTCAAAGGACCACTTTACCGGTTTCCCGCTGCGGGTGCCAATATCGCATGCCTCCTTGCGCCGGTTTCTCTCGCGGTGGCGCGCAACGCGATCAATGAGTTGAAAGCAATTGCTGCCAAAAAAACGCCGCTCGGTTCAATGGTAACAATAAGAGAGAGAGGCGTGATACAAAGAAAGCTTGGCAGAGCCGAGGCTTTGGTTCAGTCAGCTCGGGCCTACCTGCACAGCACAATAGCAAAATGCTGGTATGAAACATTAGCTGGTGAAACCATCTCTCTTGAAGAAAAGGCCGACCTGCTATTGGCGGCTACTCATACCAATCAATCTTGTGTTGAAGCAATTGAACTGATGTACACAGCTGCGGGGAGCAGTGGCATTTATTTAAAAAGCAAGCTGGCGCATCATTTAACAGACACGCAGGTATTGCGGCAACACGGATTTATGAATGAAAGCCGGTACGAAACGGCTGGCCAAGTATATTTCGGACTTCGGCCGGATTTACCCATTATTGAACTCTGATCAACGCGCATGAGTGTCTCGGTAGGCAAAGAAATATTTACATCACTTTTGTTGTTCCGCCTTTTTGCAATGTGTTGTCAACGGGTTGATTCGTTTTCCATGAACCCGAAGTAAAATCAGGCATGTTTATAGGCTTTGAATGATTGGCTACTGACCATTCACTCAACGGTGCAATTGCACTCCATGCCGCTGCGTCATAAACATCCATATCAAGCGGTAAACCATTGCGAAGACAGTCAATGGTGCGCCAGTTCATTAAAAAATCCATGCCGCCATGTCCGCCAACTCTTTTTGCCATCTCACCCACCTTGGTGACAATATCAGGCGTATATTTTATTTCCAGGTCGCTGTATGCCTGCTCCGTCAACCAGTTTTCATTTCCGTCAAAAGCAAGCTTACCCGGCAGCGGGTATTTCAAAGCAGAACCTTTGGTGCCACTGATCTTGTAAATGCGTGAATAAATGTTTGGAGAAGTTACATCGTGTTGGAGTTTTATAGTAAGTCCTTTGTCGGTGTATAGAGTGGTAGTGTTCATATTTCCCCTGTAAGTCTTACCAGCAAAGGGTTTGTAAAAATCATCTTTGGCAGCAAGTTGGTTGGCCATTTTAGCCATCATGAAATCCTTACTCTGCGTGGACGTGAGGTAGTCCATTTTTGCACCACGGTTAATATTCATTACCTGCGCGACGGGCCCGAGCCCATGCGTTGGATATAAATTGCCGTTCCTAAAATTTTCTTTCAACCGCCACATATCATAGTATTTTTCTTTGGAGAAATTTCCCGCAAGAAGGTTATGTATATATGCACCTTCACCGTGTACTACCTCGCCAAGCAATCCCTGTCTCACCATATTCAGTGTAAGCAACTCAAAAAAATCGTAACAACAATTCTCCAGTATCATGCAATGCTTTCTTGTACGCTCAGATGTTTCGACCAACTGCCAGCATTCATCAATTGTTTTTGCCGCGGGAACCTCGATACATGCATGCTTGCCGTTAGTCATTGCGTACACTGCCATAGGCGTGTGGAGGGCCCAGGGAGTTGCAATATATACAAGGTCAATGTCCGGACGTTCACATAATTTTTTCCATTCGTTTGCGCCGCCGGTATAAACTTCTGGGTTGTGGGTAGAACCCTCCAGGGATTTTTTTACAGAAGCCGTCTTTTCCGGTCGTATGTCACATAAAGCTTTTACCTCCACACCCTCTATACGTGTCATATCCGCTACATGAGACGGTCCCCTGTTGCCTAAACCGATGAAACCAATGCGCACGGTATCCAATTTCGGGGCACCATAACCACACATATTGAAATGCTGGTGAAGCGTTTCATTTTCATAAATATTTTCTGATGCTTCTGCCTTTACGAAACGGCTCCCTGCTAAACCCACTCCTGTGAGAGCTGAAATTTTTAGAAATGTTCTGCGATTACTTTTCATCTTTTAAATTTTGTGGAGTTATTATTATATGATGTCTACATGAAGAACCTTGCCGTCGTATTTTATTTATTGCTTTAACCATCTGTCAAACCAGTCAAAGGCTTCTGTCTGCATTCTTTTATCGAACTTATGCGGGCCCGGATAAAACGAGCATTTATAATGATCTTCACTGCCAGCCTTTTTATACACCTCACTCAAAATTTTGTCTGCACGCTTCATCTCCGGCATTGTGTAAAGATCATCATCCTCATCGTTCAAAACAAGTGTTGCAAGTGGAACCCGTATTCCTATTATCTCAGGAAAATCCAACTCATTTGGCAAAAGAGGGACATATACCATCCATGTGTGATTTATGGATTTGTTTAAAAGAAAGTCTTTCCATGTAGTCATAAAGCCAACGGGAATAGCGCATTTAATTCTTTGATCGAGACCTCCCATGAACACTGTGCGCATTCCTCCTCCTGATAATCCTGCGCAGCCGATGCGCTGCACATCCACATCATCATGTGCGCACAGAATATCCAGCGCTTTTTTGTCTTCAGCAAAAAATACAGCAGGCCATGTTGTGCCGGCGCAAAATAAAGACTTTGCCATCGTGTGTTCATGCTGTCCTGCGGGATCGTCGTCGTTTAATCCATCGCGCATGAACTCGGGTACATCTTTCATCATAACTCTCCGGCTTGCAAATGGAAATGCATCCGGCACCAGCACAACATAGCCGCGTTTTGCAATTTCATTCGCCCAGGCAAAGCCTTCGTAATATTCTTTTTGGTGCGCTATCATTAGCGGGTGTTGCTCATCGGACGTCTTTGTGATTTTTTTTGTCCCGAAATATTTATTGCCTCCATGATCATGAAAGGCAAGGATGGCAGGTAATTTACCTTTTGCATGTTCGGGCTTTAGTATTATTGCTTCGGTCGCACGGCCATATGGCAATTGCCAGCTAAGTTCTTCAATATACAAACCGTCGTAAACATGTTGTTTGGTTACAGTTACCTTGGGCATTGCACCAATGTCGGGAATTGACATTCTTTCCCGGAGTCGTTTTGTTGCTGCTTTTTTCCATTTGCCAATATTTTTCCATTCATCTCTTCTGAAAGAAAGGGCAGGGATGGTATTTTTATTTAATCCTGCTGCCCAGTCGCCGTATAAACCAATAACGCTCAGATGTTGATCATCAAAGTTTTTATATCCCTTATATGAATTTGAAAAACTTTTCTGCTCGCCTTTTCCTGCGGCAAATCCTTTCAGCATGCCGCCGGCAGCAGCAAGGCCTGTAAGAGCAGTTTGTTTTAAAAACTCTCTGCGTTTATGTTTCTTATATATTTTTTCTTGTTGCATGATTCGCACTGGGATTTTATAATTTTTAGGATTTATTATCATTAGCAGTTTGCCTGTGGTAAATGATTCTTCCGTTTATTATCGTCATTTCGATTTTGATATTGCTGTCGAATATTACGATGTCGGCATCTTTCCCTGCAGTTAATTCTCCCTTTTTGTCGAAGACATTTAGAATTTTTGCAGGCGTTACGGTTATCATTTTTATTGCGTCTAGCAAAGGCACTTCGGCTATGTTGATCATCGTTCTCACCAGCCTGTCAGCAGTCGCCACACTTCCTGCAAATGAACTTCTATCCGGAAGCTTTGCCACATCGTCTTCCACAATTACTTTTAAACCTCTGTGAATATTCCCGAGCACACTTTCTCCTTCAGGCATTGCTGCAGCACGCATGGCGTCAGTGATAAGTGCAGTTCTGTCTGCTCCTTTAATTTTATAAACAAGTTTTAGCAATGGTGCCGGGAGATGAATACCATCCGCAATAATTTCCACATCCATCTCATCAATCAGATATGCCGCTTCAACTACACCTGCATATCGAAATGAATTCTTTCTTGTAACACCCGACATGGCAGAATATAAGTGCGTAGCTAGTGTATAGCCATTTTCAAAGGCCTGCAATGCTTCTTCATAAACTGCATCCGTATGCGCCATGGAAGGCAATATGTCTTTCGACCGGATATATTTTCCAAATTCGATTGCGCCCTTTAATTCAGGGGCGGCACTCCAGCGTTTGATGCATGAAGAGCGGGCCACAATATCCTTATATTCTTTCGGATCGGGATCCCTTATATATCGTGGATCCTGTGCGCCGCGCTGGTTCATTGCAAAGTATGGTCCTTCGAGATGCACGCCAAGAAATTGTGAACCGTTTAAATTTTTCTTATTTGCAGCCTCGTAAGATTCCAATGTTTCTAGTATTTCTTCCTTACTGCTGGTGAGCGTTGTAGGCAGCATAGATGTGGTTCCATATCGGGCATGAATTTCTGCTATTTTTAAAAATGCCGTTTCAGTGGCGTCCATAAAATCATGACCGCCTCCACCGTGAACATGTATATCAATAAAACCTGGTGATACATAATTTCCTTTCGCGTCTATTTCAACAGCATCTTCAGTTTCGATATTTTTTTCATTCACGGCAGTAATGCTGGCGCCGGTAACCAGTATTGTTCCACCGTCAACTATTTTCGTTGGGGTAATTATTTTAGCATTGTATATTTTTAATCGCTGCTTATACATATGGCATATGTATACAGCAAATTACTTAAATAAATCTTTCGAATCGGGACCTAGGTAATACAGAGAAAATGACTTCACGCAGGGCATCAGTTGCGAAATGAAATTCCCCCAAGCAGGGCAGCCGAATCTTTATCAAAATAGCAGGCGCAGTGTGGATGAGTTCGCAAAACACTTGCCGGGTAAAAATTACTTACGGGTTGTTCCAGGGAATTTTTTACCGCGAAGGCTTTTCTTGTACCAGAAACTGAGCAGATAATATATTTCGACTTTAAAATTTGTTTTATTGACATGCTGATCGCTTTGTGCGGCACCTCTTCAATGGATGTAAACCAGCCTTCGCCCATTTGTTGTTTCCTGCAGGCTTCATCTAATTCAACAATGATATAAGGATCTTCAGTTTCAAAATCGGCAGGGGGATCGTTGAAAGCAAGGTGCCCATTTTCGCCAATACCTGCGAGTGTAACATCGATAGGGTGACTAGTTATTACCTCCCCAAGACGACTACACTCTTTGACTGCGTCAGTTTCTCCATTTATTAAATAAACTTCTTTCAGTGGAGGCAGTTTCGATAAAAAACGCTCCTGCAAATATTTTCTGAAACTCGCCGGATGTGTTGCGGGCAGATCGATGTATTCATCCAAATGAAACATGACTACTTTGCTCCAATCAATTTTTTTTTCCAAAATAAGCTGGTTGATTGTTTCAAATTGGCTGGTACCCGTAGCAAGAGTAATATTTGCCGTACCGCTTGATTCGATTGCTTCACGGATCAATTGCGCAGCAGCGATTCCTGCGGCCTTTCCTAATTCAGAAGAATTTTCCAAAATGCTGAAATTCATTTTTAGCTTTAGTGTCTTTTGCAATAGTAAGTTACTGAAGATGAGAATATGTACACAAACTTGAAGGGCAACAGGAAATTAGGGAGTGATTAGCTGTGCGTCAGTTTAATTATAGTTATTGTCGATTCAGTCTTTATAAATAATTTTAGTTGAAGAAAAATTCTTGGCTGATTAAGACTCTGCTCATTAAAAAATAGAGGTTACCTTTTACCAGTATTAATGAGGAAACGAGGAAAAAATTTGGCCGGATAAAGGAGAGGGTGGGGGAAATAAACAAAATCGTCAACTATAAATTGATTGCGGAATAATCATATCAGTCGCTAATCAATTCAAATAAAAGCAATAAATGGAAGGAATAGAATTAACCTACAATAAATTATTAGAGCCCTCAGATGACCTGGTTTCAGAAATTGCTGAACTCGATGGCGACATTCTTATCCTTGGTGTGGGCGGAAAGATGGGCCCAGCTCTTGCAAAGCTAGCCAAACGAGCTATAGACAAAGCAGGAGTAAATAAAAGAATCATAGGTGCCGCCCGTTTTTCTGAGGCGGGTTTGCAAGAAGCGCTAAACAGTGAGCGCATTGAAACTATTCGCGCCGATTTACTGGAAGACGACCAGTTAGAGGCCCTGCCACATATTAAAAATGTTCTGTACCTGGCCGGAACAAAGTTTGGGACTACGGGAAACGAATCTTTTACATGGGCAATGAATTCTTACTTGCCGGGTCGCGTTGCACAGAAATATGAGAACTCGCGTATTGTGGTTTTTTCGACTGGGAATGTTTATCCCCTGACACCTGTTTTAATGGGAGGCGCGGATGAGACAATGAAACCACAGCCTGTTGGAGAATATGCTCAATCGTGTCTTGGGAGGGAACGCCTGTTTCAATATTATTCTTTAAAAAACAATACTCCCATTCTTATTTATCGCCTGAACTACGCTAATGATGTAACCTATGGTGTGTTGCTTGAAATTGCACGGTCAGTTAAAGAAAGGCGTGCACTGGATTTAAGTATGGGTCATGTAAATATAATTTGGCAGGGCGATGCCAATGAAATGGCTTTAAGGGCATTTCGTTATTGTGCAGTGCCTTCAAAAGTTTTAAACATAACCGGACCAGAGATAATATCAGTAAGATGGCTGGCAAAAGAGTTTGGAAAACTTATAGGACAAACCCCGCAGTTCATCAACCAGGAACAGGATACAGCGCTGTTAAGTAATGCTGCAGAATCATACAGGCTTTTTGGTTACCCGAAAGTGCCTCTTAAAAAAATGATTGAATTAATTGTTGATTGGATCAATGAAGATGGAAAGGTCATCAATAAACCCACTCACTTCCAGGAAAGAACAGGTCAATTTTAAATTCTGCGATGGCGTCGGCAACATTAAATAAAGAAATTAAGGAATTACTTCATAAGGGTACCGTGATTCCTGCCCACCCATTGGCTCTAAATGAAAATCGCAGGCTCGATGAGCAGCGACAGCGAAGGCTTACCCGCTATTATATAGCAGCGGGTGCCGGAGGTATTGCGATGGGTGTTCATACCACACAATTTGAAATCAGGAAACCAGACGTGAATCTTCTGGAAATTGTTTTGCAATTAGCGGCTGAAGAAATTGATAAGGCACAATTAACTTATCCGTTTATAAAAGTTGCAGGTATCGTCGGTCCTTCGCCTCACGCGTTAAGAGAAGCAGAATTAGCGGTTAAGTATGGTTACAACCTTGGCCTAGTAAGCCTCGGTGGGCTTAATGATTATTCAGAAACTGATCTTATCCAACACATTCGTACGATATCGGGGATAATTCCTGTTTTCGGATTCTACCTGCAACCCGCCGTGGGAGGAAGGATTTTAAGTTTTGATTTCTGGAGACAGTTTGTTGAAATA
>VBAQ01000055.1:0-17127 GCA_005883765.1 Bacteroidota bacterium | reverse complement strand
GTTTGTTGAAATACCAAATGTTCATGCAATAAAAGTGGCAGCCTTTAACAGGTATCAAACGCTTGACGTGGTGCGTGCAGTTTGTGATTCGGAGAGGCGAGATCAAATTGATCTCTACACAGGCAATGATGATAATATTGTCGCTGACCTGCTCACGCCTTATCGTTTTAATATAAATGGTGAACCAGTGGAAAAGAGATTTGTCGGGGGCCTCTTAGGCCATTGGGCCGTATGGACAAAAAAGGCAACAGAGCTTTTGAGCGAGATTAAAGAATGCCGGGCCAATAACTCCGATGGAATGAACAATCTATTAGCCAAAGGCATTGCAATTACGGATATGAATGAGGTAATTTTTGATGCAAGGAATTCCTTCTATGGCTGTATCCCGGGGATACATGAGGTGTTAAGGAGACAGGGATTATTGGAAGGCAGGTGGTGTTTAAATCCAAAAGAAGAACTTTCCAATGGACAGATGGAAGAGATTGACCGCATTTATAAAGAATATCATGAACTTACTGATGATGAATTTGTACAAGAATTCCTTGCAGAGGATAAAAAAAGTGCGTGATAGGGGCAATAGATTTATATTTTTCGAGATCATTGGCTTCTAAGAAAATCAATTTGTGCTAACAGAGGACATAAAGCAACTTTCAAATGAAATTCACGGTTATGTAATTGAGAACCGCCGGTATTTACATGCCCATCCCGAATTATCATTCCAGGAGTATGAAACGTCTTCATTTGTAAAAACCCGCCTGGATGAAATGAATATTGCCTGGGAACCTATTGCGGGTACCGGAATAGTAGCTTTGATAAAAGGAGTAAAACCATCTGAGCAGGTTGTTGCTTTGCGTGCTGACATGGATGCTCTCCCTATTAAAGAAGTCAACCAGGTTGAGTACGTTTCTCAGAATACCGGCGTAATGCACGCCTGCGGTCATGATGCACATACATCGTCTCTGCTTGGGACGGCCCGCATATTGAAATCAATTAGAAGTGAATTTGGAGGAACCGTAAAACTGATCTTTCAACCCGGAGAAGAAAAGCTTCCGGGGGGAGCAAGCCTGATGATCAAAGAGGGGATTTTAAATACACCTCAACCTTCGGCGGTCATTGGGCAGCATGTATCGCCGATGGTCGATGCAGGGAAAATTGCTATCCGCAAGGGAAAGTTCATGGCATCTATGGATGAAATTTTTATCACCGTCCATGGAAAAGGGGGCCATGGTGCACAGCCACATCAGAACATTGATCCGGTTATCATCGCGGCTCATATTCTCGTCGCGTTGCAGCAAATCGTGAGTCGCGCTGCCAATCCAACTCTTCCGACTGTTTTGTCCTTTGGTAAACTAATCGCCAATGGAGCCATCAACGTAATTCCTGATGAAGTATATATCGAGGGAACTTTTAGAACATTGAATGAAAGCTGGCGTGCGGAAGCCCACGAGCGCATTAAAAAAATGGCGCAAACCATTGCCGAAGGTATGGGCGGTTGGTGCGATGTAAAAATCGTTCGGGGATATCCCTTCCTTATTAATGAAGAAAATCTCAGCCTGCAAGTGCGCTCCTTTGCGGAAGAATATCTTGGAACAGAAAATGTAATTGATGCAGACTTGTGGATGGCTGCGGAAGACTTCGCGTGGTATTCACAGGCTGCCGCTTCATGTTTTTATCTCCTGGGAATTAGAAATAAGGAAAAAGGAATTGTGTCGTCATTGCATACGCCAACTTTTAATATTGATGAAAATGCTCTCGCCCTAAGCACGGGACTGATGGCTTACATTGCCATGCGGCGATTGGGAGCTGCTGATTAAACTAATAAGTGATGAAGAAAGCGTAGGGAATTTTTTATGGGCCCGGCTTAAGTATTTTATTTTGAAACAGAAAATACGAAAAGAAAACCGCAAGCAATATTATCAAAAAAATTTGGCTATCTGTAAGGTGTCAATGCCATTCACCATTCATTAATTTATTCTATGACATCAGATCAATTAACGGCAATTGACTTAAAAAAAAGAAAGTTAAATAGTTTTCTAGCAGTCGTCTTTGTTATGTTGTTTGGTGAAGTTGTGTTTGCCCAGGCAGCCAAAACATTTAAATGGCCGGAAGGTAAGCATGTAGCACTAAGTTTAACCTTTGATGACGCACGCAAGACCCAGGTAGATTCAGGAACAGCGTTGCTAGACAAATATGGAGTAAAGGCGACTTTCTTTGTTGTTCCTTCGAGTGTGGAGGACCGTCTTGATGGCTGGAAAAAGGCGGTTGTTAATGGTCATGAGATCGGGAATCATACAAGTCGTCATCCGTGTACGGGTAATTTTTCATGGTCTGCAGAAAATGCATTGGAAAACTATAGGCTTGATGATATGCGCAAGGAATTGATAGAAAGTAATAAGAGAATTGAAGAATTACTGGGTGTAAAACCCGATGTCTTTGCTTATCCATGCGGACAGAAATTTGTTGGACGCGGTACCAGTACCAAAAGTTATGTTCCGCTGGTGGCAAAAATGTTTATTCTTGGTCGTGGCTGGCGTGATGAAGCAATGAATGATCCGGGGTTTTGCGATCTTGCGCAAGTAAGCGGAATTGAAATGGATGGAAAGACTTTCGATGAAATTCTGCCATTGATTGAAGAAGCAAGAAGAACCGGACAATGGCTCATACTTGCAGGTCATGAAATGGCTGATTCGGGAGTTCAAACTACTCGTGTTGGAATGCTAAAGAAGTTAATTGAGTATGCACAAGATCCTGCAAATGGAATATGGATCGCACCCGCGGGAACAGTTGCAAAATATATTCTGAAACAAAGACTCCTCCCAATAAAAGAGAAATGGCAATAGCCATGATGCCATTAAATTTTTCGCCAGTCTTTTTATAACAGTCCAATGACTTTTCAAAGCTTTTACCGTCTTATTTCTTTGGGCTAAGGGCTTACCTTGCCGTTAAGAGGTTAGAAACAGGCAATGCAAAGAAAGGGCAAAGAGATTTTAAAATATCAATGGGCCAACCAATTTTTCAACTGTTATGAATTGCTATAAATCAATGCTGACAAAGATTTTTTTCATTTGTTGTTTTATATTTATAACAACAATAGGATATGGTCAGCACTTTACAACAATAAGATCAGGGGAGGGGATAGAACCAGGTGCGTCCAAAATCGGTTGATGGAAAATACGAGAGGGCAGGATTTATTCATCCTCTTCATACCTTCAATGAAAATAATTTGACGGAGGATATGCCCGAAGACCATCCTTATCATCGGGGCATTTTTTGGGCCTGGCATCAAATCAGATGGAATAACAAACAAATTGCAGATGGATGGACCTCTGAAAACATTTCTTGGGAACCTGTAAAGGCGGAAGTACACAAGAATAAGAAAAACGTAACCCTCCGTTCTGAAATGCTATGGAAATCTGCTCTTGAGCATAATATGCCGACACCCATCGTTAGAGAGTATACAACGATCAAGGTGTACAAATCAACCAGCCGATCCCGGATAATAGATTTTGACATTCAGTTATTCGCACTAAAAGACAACCTGAGGATTGGTGGGTCTGATGACGGATTCTGCTTAAGGTTGAAACTTCCTGAGGATATTTCATTTGTTTCAAGAGATACTGAAGTAAGTCCGCTGGAAACGGCTGTGCACGCCGGGCCCTGGATGGACTTTGTCGGATCATTTGATGGCAAAGATTTTTCAAAAATCGGTGTCGCTGTTTTTTCTAATGCTTCCAATCCTGGTCCTTCAGGGCAATGGATCCTCAGAAAAAAAGGGAGTATGCAAAACATCGTTTATCCCGGACGATCGCCCGTGAACTTACCAAAAACGGGACTAAGGCTTAGATACCGATTAGTTATTCATGACAGTAAGATCAAAAGCAGTGAACTTGAAAATTTATACCGGGACTATATTCGCGACTAGTAACTGTTGATGGATAATATTTCGCACATTACAACTCACCCCGCGTGCACTTCGCAATTCGAACTGTTGCTTGCACCCCTACTACGGAAACTTCGAAAATTTTTTGCGATCTCTGCGCTTCTCTGGGCCCTTTGCGTCACTAATTTTTTTGGACGCAGAGGCCGCGAAGAAACGCAGAGAGCGCCAAGTTCTTTATCTCGAAACATAAGCCTCACTTGTCTCACATTCCACGTGGAGTGGGTGCAGAGTCTTTTAGTTGAAAGAAATCACAAGGTGTCAGGAAGAACATCATCGCTTGGTTGACAGTCAATATCCGAAGATTTGTCTCTTTAGAGATAAGAATTGTTGAGGTGCGACATTATTTGAAACACTTACCCGAACTCGGGTCCACAAATCAGGTATTGTTTATTAATGAGCCCCGGAAATGGATTTTCTTTTCTATACATTCTTACAAAATGTCGTTGCGTTATGAACCCAATTGAGTTTAACCAGTTAATCAAATCTTCTTTGTCACATAGCACATCTACAACTACCGGCTGCTTAGCAAGGTCCTTCAGTGCTTTTCTAATTAGTAACTTAACATCATTGCTGTTTGACGCAAACACAGGTCCCACCTGGTGATATTTGTTTCCTTCTCTTCCGAGCGCAAAGCCTGCAATTGAATTATTTCGTTTTAATGCCCATGCCTTGCGAGGATATTCTTTTATCAACGATTCAATAAGCTGTGTTCTGTTGGCCCCGAAAACAATTTCATCGAAAGCAATGATTTCTTCAATGTGGTTTGACTGAATTGGTTCTGGCAATGCATTATCATCAGACGATAAACTCTTCATTGATGTAGTTGCCATCCGGGTAATAAGGTATTCATCTTTAAAGTCGAATTTTTTATAGACACGCTGCCCTTCGGGAGTAGCATCGAGTTTAATTGATTTGAAAGATTCCAATTTTTCTAAAATATTCGTGAGGAGTAATTTACTTACTCCTTGCCCACGATACTCTTTAGCCACGAGCACCATCCCAATCCAGGCAAGTTGATTTGAATAGTTAATTGCAGTTGTTGTCCCGATAATCTTTTTGCCGCATTCGGCAAGCATGCAAACATTTTGCGAGCTTCTTATAAAAAGCCTCCAGTCTTTTTCTGTTTGGTTCCAGCCTTCCGCGTTGGATAATGTCAAAGCATACTCAATGTCATCCAGGCGCATGGACCTTATTTTGAAACCTGTTTTTCCCATTTAAGTTTCTTCGGTATAATTCAAGTCCTTCTTAAATGTTTCCTCCAGGTAGATAAGAGCCAATAGTGCAACAACATAAGTAAAAATTCCAACTATCAAAGCTCCGTGAATTACTCCGGCATAACTTTTCATCAGTATAAAAAGAGAAGTTAATGGGATAATTGTTCCTCTTACAAAATTGGGTGCTGTAGTTGCTACAGTGGCCCGGAGATTAGAGCCAAAAAGTTCGGCCGCGACAGTGATGAATAGTGTCCAATAACCACTGCAAAATCCAAGGCAGGCGCATAATAAATAAAACAATGTAGTCTGCTTAAAAGGAACAAGCAAATACACCAGGACAAACACAAAAGATAAGAGCATAAACAGGAGGATCACTTTTTTCCTGTTCTGAAGATATTGACTGAACGAACCGCTTATGATGTTTCCGGCCACCTGTGCGGCAAAAGTAAAAAGGACGGCTTTACCCGCATCAACAGGCTGATCGAGACCCATTGCCTGTCCAAATTCAGGAGAAAACGTAATTAAAATTCCAGTCACAAACCATATTGGCATCCCAATTACAATACTGCTGATGTATTTTATAAACCGGGTCTTATTATTAAATAGCATGCGTATATCGCCCCGCCTGATATTTTTCTCCTTCAGCTTCATAAAGATCCCGGATTCAAAAACTCTTATACGTGAAATCATCAGCATTAATCCTAAAACGCCACCTATGATGTATGATGACCTCCAGTCAAAAAGGTACGACACTACATAAGCGAGTAATGCGCCCAAAACACCCATTGTGGCGACCAGTGTTGTACCATAGCCACGAATCCTCTTCGGTAAAATTTCTGTAACGAGGGTAATGCCTGCTCCTAATTCACCTGCAAGACCAAAACCTGCAACGAATCTTAATATGGCGTATTGATTTATGTTAGCAGCAAATCCATTTGCAATATTTGCAATCGAATAAATTAAAATAGAACCAAACAAAACGGACAGTCTTCCTTTTTTATCTCCGATGATGCCCCATACTATGCCACCTAGAAGCAGACCTGCCATTTGTAGGTTTAGCAAGAGGATACCATTCTTCAGGATGCTATCGCCGGAAAGATTCAATGATCTCAAGCTCGGCACTCTTACAATACTGAAAAGAAACAGATCATACATGTCCACCATGTAGCCTAATGCTGCAATCAAAACAGGAATTCGTAAAAGCTGCTGCGTTATGGTTTTGGAAGATGAATCCGTCATCGCTATTGCAGATGGATCTTGCATTGTAGCTGTTTTCTTATTTGTCTGTCACGAAACGAATTTGCTTATCAGTGAATGGTTAATGAACATTTCACCGTTTCATAGTGGCGCGTACTAATTTATACACCTTACCATCAGCTTTGGTTAGGATATATAATTCTCCCTTGCTATCCATGCCAAATCTTATTTCAACCCGGCTATTTCCGCAAAGTTGGGCAAGCGTTGTGGGCACGCCGTTAAATGAGATTTTCCATTTTTTGATCGTGGTTTGTTTCCCCAACTTCAGGTCTTTCATATTTACAAAAAATAACTTGCCCGATGCAATATCTCCGAAAAGATATTTCCCTACAAGCTGTGGTACAGCGGTTCCCCGGTATTCAAATCCGCCGGAGATGGCCACACCCTCATCATGGTCAAATTGAGCAACCGGGTATGTAACATGATAAACTGAATCATTGTCGGGAAGAGGATAGATTTTACCACTATTATTGAAAAAGCGTTCAAGGAAAGTTCCCTCTCTAATCGGCCAGCCATAAAAACGACCCGGTTTAATTACATTCAGAGCTTCGATGTTGTGCTCACCGATATTCACTGCAAGCAACTGGCCCAACTTACTCCAGCTGATACGATGAGGGTTTCGAAAACCCCAGGCATAAATTTCAGGAGCATTTTTTTCATTTCCAGTTTTATAAAAAGGATTGCCCGGGGGTATCCCGTAATTACCATTTTTGCTATTGTTGCCCGAGGGATCTATGCGGATTATAGTACCCCATATCCTATCGGGTATGGGTGACACGAGGGCATGTCCTATTTCGGCACTGCCTCCATCTCCGATGCCAATATATAACAGGCCATAATCTTCATCACCTGGTTTTGCACGCGGGTTGAAAGCGATTTCCTGCATGCCGTGAATACCAGTGGGCATATCTATGCGGAAAATTTCACGGCCCTTACCTGAAAATGGGAATGCTGAGGGATCCGTTTTCCATTCAGTTAATACCCATTGTAATAAAACGGGAATAGAATCCGGGTAGCTAAAATCTGCTTTTGCTGTAGCGGGCGGTTCTGTATGTGTTGTATATAAAAGACCATTTTTTGAAAATTCCGGATGGAAAGCAAAGCTGCCAAAGCCTGTAGCCAGCCCAGGCTGATTGATAAATTTAGGTTTCAGATTGGCCATGTCCATATAAACTTTTTGCCCACCATTTTGCAATTTGTAAAGTTTGCCACGAAGGTCCAGGACAAATAGATCGCCCGTATTGGGCTGGTAGTCCAATTTGGTTATTCTTGTGAAAGGTGGTTGATCAGAAGACCGGGGAATTTGTGTTACCAGGGCCAGATCAACTAAAAGATCAGAAGATTTGATAGTGTCAGGTATCGGGTTTTTTATGTCATTGGTGTCTTCCCCGGCCACGGGTCTCTCAAGTTTCTTTTTGCTGTGAATGAATGCAAGGATCGCATTGATTTCTTCATCGGGCAAATATGCAAATGAAGGCATCAAGGTTTTATATTTTTCAAACAGCTTTTTGGCAGTCGTGTCGCCGGATTCAATTACTTTTTTTGGATCCCTGATAAAATTTTTGATCCAGTCCACGGAATTTTCTGATGTGATACCAGCTAATTGCGGACCAATGCCATCATAATTAAGATTGTGGCAACTGTTACATTTATTAGCGAAGAAACTCTGGCCCCTCGCAATTGTTATTGAATCTGTAGGAATAGAACCGATACCGGAAGACTTTCGGGAATTGCAGCTGCTGAAACAATATAGCAGAAGCACAGCTGTTGTTGTAATGATGCCTATTCTTTTTTTCTGATTGATTATTTCGTGATGAATTATTCTCAAGGTGTTTATTAATTTCATTAGCAAACATTGAAGAAGACGAAGTAAGTATTTTATTTTTTATCAGCCTTGCTCATCTCATCTAAAATCTTATCTCATTTACTCGTAGTATTTGTCGTAACCTTATAATCTTGGAATAGTTAAGCCGCCGTCCACCATGATCACTTGCCCGGTGGAATACATAAAATTACCCCTGGCAAGCGATGCTACTACTTTTCCAACATCTTCCGGTTCGCCCCATCTTTGTTGGACGCATAAACCTTCTTCAATCAGTTTATCATATTTCTCTTTTACGCCGGCAGTCATATCCGTGTCGATTACTCCTGGTCGCACCTCAAAAACAGGAATATTGAATTCACCAAGCCTTACCGCAAACAGTTTTGTAGCCATACTAATACCAGCCTTCGAGATACAGTATTCACCGCGATTTACAGATGCCACTGTTGCTGAAATAGAAGAAATGTTTATGATGCATCCCGTAAACTCCGGGTCATTTTTCTTTTGCTCTATCATCCAATTCGCGGCCTTTTGCGTAAGGAAATAGGGTCCTTTTAAATTGGTGGAAATAACATCGTCAAAACTTTCTTCTGTTGCATCAAGAATGTCTCTACGTTCCTTTGGCGCCACACCTGCATTATTAACGAGTACATGGAGCTTTCCATAATGTTCCCTTACCTGCCTGAGAATATTTTCCCTGTCAGTTGCAGAAGAAATATTTCCGCGGCAATAAATAACATCATTACCGAAACCTTTCAACTTTTGCATTACGTCTTCTACCTGATCTGGAGAACGCGTACCGTTAATGGCGAGGTCAAAATCATTTGCCGCGAGTTCTATGGCAATACCATAACCAATACCCCTGCTCCCTCCTGTGATTAAAGCTATACTTTTCATTTTGTTGAGCGGTCATTTAAATTTCCGGAATATCCACCCAGCATCTCTTACTCCAGCTTTCCAATCCTTTCTCGGCCAATTGCACACCTTTAACACCTTCAAGAAGATCCCACTGAAAAGGATCACCTTTCACAATATGTTTTAAAAACAGTTCCCACTGTACTTTGAAGGCATTATCATAATTCTCCTGGTCAGGTACTTTCGCCCAGCCCTCAAAGAAATTGATCGGTTGAGCAATATCAGGATTCCAAACCGGTTTTGGCGTATTTCCATAATGCTGAATATAACATTCACGTAAACCAGCAACTGCTGATCCTTTGGTTCCGTCCACCTGTAATGTCAACAGATCATCGCGCCTTACTCTCACTGCCCATGAAGAATTAAATTGTGAAACGATGCCATCCTCCAGTTCAAATGTTGCATAGGCAGCGTCATCTGCTGTGCATTTGTAACGTTTACCCTTTTCATCAATTCTTTCAGGAATATGGGTCGCACCAAGACAGGAGACAGCTTTTACTTTTCCAAACAGATTATCGAGCAGGTACCGCCAATGGCAAAGCATATCTACAATAATTCCGCCATCATCTTCTTTTCTGTAGTTCCATGAAGGTCTTTGAGCGGGAATAGAGTCTCCTTCAAATACCCAATAACCAAATTCCCCACGAACGGAAAGTATTTTGCCAAAAAATCCTTGTTGTATAAGACGCTTCAATTTAATAATACCCGGCAGCCAGAGTTTGTCTTGTACGACTCCGTTTTTTACTCCCGTTTTTTTGCAAAGCTGGTACAATTCCAGAGCTTGCTTTGTATCCACAGCAATAGGCTTTTCACAATAAATGTTCTTACCCGCCTGGACCGCCTTTTTAATCGCGTCTGCACGCCTGCTTGTTGTTTGCGAATCAAAGTAGATCGTATTGAGAGGATCGGCGAGAACCTGGTCCAGGTCAGTGCTCATCTTCTTAATACCGGATATAGAACAAAGATTCTGTAATTTATTTTCATCACGACCTACCAGTACCGGGTCAGGCATAATAGTTTCTCCTGCACTTATCTTGACACCACCTTGTTTTATTATTTCTACAATGGAGCGCAATAAATGCTGGTTGGTGCCCATGCGGCCGGTAACACCATTCATAATGATACCCACTTTATGCTCTTTCATAGAATCTAATTATTAATTTTTAAGAATGCTCTTTGTATGCTGTAATGATCTTTTTTAGAAACTCAGCCTGATCATATTTCCAATATTCAGTGGAAAAAATTTCAACCTCATTGAATCCTGTGAATCCCGCAGCTTCTACCAATGACCTGATCTGTTTTATAGGAATACATCCTTCACCCATCAAGGTTCTATCCAGCAACAGGTCTGACGTGGGCACTTTCCAGTCGCAGATGTGAAAAGCCAACAAGTTTCCATTTGCTCCGCAGCGCTTTATTTCTTTTTCCAGCGACGGATCCCACCAAACATGATATACATCAATGGCAACGCCCACCGATGGTGAATTTAATCCTTCAGCCAGATCGTTTGCCTGGGCCAACGTATTGATAGCCGAACGAGTGTCCGCATACATAGGGTGCAGCGGCTCAATTGCCAACTTTACTCCGGCCACCGCTGCTTCCGGTAGGATAGCGGCAATACCATCACGAATTTGTTTCCTTGACTCTTCCAGCGGTTGAGATGGGTCGGCGCCACACACGAGTACGATCATTGAAGTTCCCAATTCGACTGCTTCATCAATAGCCCTCCTGTTATCATCGATCGCCAATTTTCTTTTATTCAAATCCTTAGCTGGAAAAAATCCTCCTCTGCAAAGTGACACAATTGTTAGATCATGTTCGCGGAGCAATTTACCGGTAAGTTTGATATTCCTACCCTCCAGCGCATCGCGCCAAACCGTGATACCCTCAACACCAGCCTCAGCAAAGTTCTTTGCAGCCTCTTCTATTTGCCAGGGTTTGGTAGTGATAGTATGAATACATAACCGGGAAAGATCTTTATCTTCTTTAGAATTCATTGTATGTTGAAAAAAGTATAGTAGGTTTCATTATCAATTAATCGTTGGAGATAAAGACCCACCTCACGAGCATGATAATCGCCCCACATAGTTGATTCACCATTTGGAATTTTACTTCCCGCAGGAATATGGTCCCATCCATTCGGCCGGTGGTAGACAGAATGCAGCAACAATCCCTGGTGTTTTGGATCAGTGCTTAAATAAGGCTCATCAAAAATGGTATTTAAAATAGTAAGTCCCGCCAGCCAATAACGATCTCCGGCTTCAGATTCTCCATGTTGTCCCAGGTATCTGCCGAATCGTAACAGTCCCTGGGCTGCAATGACCGCAGCTGAACTATCAACCGGTTCAAAATCATTAAACGGATCAGCAGGTTCATTTAAGTAATCGCCTAACTTATATAAGCCAGGTGCACCTGTATCCCAATAAGGAATCCCATCCGCAGGAGAACTATTTATGTAGAAATCACAAGTGGCTTTTGCTGCTTTTATCATCACGTCTAAAATATTTTCTTTCTCTGCAAAACTTTTGTCTTTGTCTTTTGCAGAATCAAACCATTCAAGTTCTTCAGCAAATCCGCACATAGCCCACGCAAGTCCTCTCGTCCAGGTACTGAAGCCTGAGTATCCTTGTTGTGAATTAGGACAACGAAAATTTCCATCCTTTACATTGAAAATGCTTTCATGCGCCGTCCGTCCCCACACATCATACGCATCACGACCCTCACCATAAAATACCGAATAGTTTGCCGTAGCCTTTATGTGTTGCACTGCACGTTCTAATAAACTGACACGCTGATCGCCCTCTACCTGGAGCACATGTCCCAGGCAGTGGCTAAGAATAAGGGCACGACACGAACGAATGGTATCAACAAAGAGTGAGTGAGCGCCGTTAAACGAGTGAATAAAACCTCCATCTTTGATTACTGTCCACCTGCTTGCCTGGATAGCGCCGGAAATCTTCAATGCCAATAAATAAAAATCTTTTTCCCATTCATTGAAAGGTATTTTACCTTCTTTCATTAAACGTAAGAGATTGCCGTAAGTGCTCACATTGTTGAACCCATGATCATGGACACCAACATGGCTAACATGAGGCGCCATGACTTCAACGGTTTTCTTTCGACCCAACACCAAAAATGGATGTTCTCCTGTAACATCATATTGCAAAATGAGAGAACCGTACTGAAACCCCTGGGTCCATTCCGTCCATCCCCTGGTAGCGTACTTGCCTTTGATGGTGAAAACCGGCGATCCTTTTGAAGCATCATAATTCTTTTCGACCAGGTTGATTTTTTCTGCAGAAAGTTCCCAGAACCTTTTCAGTTTTCTGCTAAGATCTGAAGGTTTTAACGCAGGACTTATTTTGATCATCAATGAATTTTTAAATTCTGTAAGCAAATGCTGAATCCCACCGCTTCAAAAATTTGAAAGATTACCTTATTTATAATTGCTTTGGATCTGTTCGCAGGTCAATTTTTTAACGACTGCATATCTGGATGCCGAATAACTTATTTGCGGAATTAAAGATAGATGATTATAATTTTTTTTTAGGACGCCAATTCTTCGTGTTAGCCTGAAGCTAAGTTTAAATTAGCGCATTATTCGAATTTAATGGAGCGAAACCTTTCCAATTCATGAAAAGAGTTTTGAACCGGGCTCCATGCCCATTTTATCATTTTACCGCTGTCATAATCGAGCCGGTAGAAATTGGCATTCCAAATGGTTCCACTTACAGGAGGCACGTTGCCGAGCGGTTTGAATAAATCATAGGGGAAAAAAAGCTCGGCACTCCAGGAGGTAATTGCACTATTCGAAATTAATTTTCCGCCTACTACGTTGATCATTTTTTTCACAGTCCTTTCCTTTTCATACTGCCACGGGATCCAGCCATGGGCGTTCCCATTAATCTTGGGTATCAGCAAAACGAGTTCTTTATTCAACTGATTGATCTCATATTCAAAATATACAGGCGTATGAGGATCAGTATGAAAAAAAACCTCGAAGACGTCGCCTTTAAAGAGTTCGTCAAAATCCTTGTCGTAATGTGTAGTGATTTTATCATCGTCGCCGTTGAAAAGTACATAAACACCTTTTGCAGAATACAGGATTTTAAATTTGCTTGTATAGATTTTGCCACCCTCATCAAGTTTTGTCAGATAATTCCATTCTGTCTTAGCCCATTCATTATTATCGCCTTTTCCTGTAAGTTCAAAGTCGGGACATTTTCTTACGAGTAGAGGAATAGTATCCTGCGGCTGACTCCGGCCAGGTCCACAGTTAGAGTTAGTAATCATAATTGTCAATATATACGGCAATAGTTTCATCCCTGCTGATCGGGAAAGCATGAACCATCCTGTTGATTTTGCGCCACCTCCAAGGATTTTCATTTGGTATTTCCCGGTTACCTCAATTATTAACGATTCACTTCATGTTCACATTTTTATTTTTGCGTTCTAACTTTTTCTTGACCACATCTGCCGGATATTTTAAGGCCAGCTTTCTTATTTCATAATTGAATTCTTTAAATGTCTCTTCCCACAACCGGGCCTCTTCCTCTGTATATTCATAAAACCCATGAGCATTTGCTATTCCCTTACCACCTTTACTGACTATATCATCAATGAGCCGGGGAACTGCTGTGCTATTGTTAAGTGTCGGAAATAAATCCTTCATTACGGTATGGTAGGCAGGTACTCCTGTCAGATCCATCCATCGAAATATGCCAACCAGGGTCATAAAGTAACCTGCATTATTACGACAGGACCTATCCACATCCTCAACCGAAGCGTAACCATTTTCAACAAGATAAAACGCTTCCCTGTACATAGCGTACATAAGTCGGTTAGTGATAAAGCCGCGAATATCTTTCCGAACCAGGATCGGTTCTTTTCCCCATTGGTGCGATAACTGATACAGGTATTCCGCTTTGCTTACATCGCTTAAATCGCCGCATATTATTTCAAGAAAACGAGTAGTATGGGAAGGTTCTGTCCAATGCAATCCAAAGAAACGCCCCGGGTAACCCGTTTGTTTTTGTAACATACTGATCGGTATAGCAGATGTATTAGAAGTCAGTAACGCATCCGCTGTAATCACATGCTCAATTTTGTCGTACACCGATTTCTTGATGTCAATATTTTCAATCGTGCATTCAATAACAAGGCTACAGTCTTTTAATAAACTATAATCTTCAGTTATAATGAGGTGCCCCAGGTAATACTCTGGTGGTCTATTGACAAGACCTTCCTCTTTCGATTTTCGAAGATGCTCAGTGATACGATTTTCTGCATGTTTCAGGTCATCGGGTATGGGCGCAACTGCCACCACCGGATGCTCTGCTATTAACAAACAGGTAGTGATGCTGCAACCCATCAGACCAAGTCCCACCACTCCGGTACTTATATTTTTAGTGTCAATAAATTCTGGCATAAGCTTAATTTATTTTCCATTTATTTTAATAAGTGGCCCTGCCACCAGACAAATCAAAAGTAAAACCTGTGCTGAAACTGTTTTCCGGCGATACTATAAATACAGCCATGTTTGCAGCTTCGTCTAATGTGCCACAGCGCTTCATTGGTATTTTATCCGTCATATATTTTATCTGTTCGGCCGGCACGGTATCTAATAGCGGAGTTCTTATTACTGCTGGAGCTAGCGCATTAACAGTAATATTAGTTTCTGCATACTCCTTCCCCTGCACTTTGGCCATCGCGATTACTGCCGCTTTTGATGCCGAGTAGGCCAACATTCCTGCATTACCTTCCTTTCCCGCAATGGACGCGATATGTAAAATGCGGCCATAGTTATTTTTCAGCATCCAGGGCAAGACATGTTTAGATGTAAAAAAGCTGCCGATGAAATTAACGTCGAGTACCGATTTCATGTCAGCATAGCCAACCTCATGACTTTTAATATTCGTTTTTCCGGTAATCCCCGCACTGTTGATCAGAATGTCAATAGAACCGAACAGATTTGCGACTTCATCAACGGCTTTCTTGACTTCGTCTTCTGATGTAACATCAACAACAAATAGTTTAATTTCTCCTTCGAGTTCAGGTTTTACTCTTAAAAGTAAATCGTCATTTGAATCGAATAATACCAGTCTTACCTTCAATTGAGATAATTTTTTTGCAATAGCCAGCCCCAAACCTGAAGCTGCTCCCGTTATTATGGCCACTTTATTTTCAAAACCTTTGTTCATCACTTTATCTTTTCGAAATAAAATATTTTAAAGTTTAAAAAAGAAATCCGTATCCCATGATGAATAATCGCATATGTGCTGTCCGTTGGGAAAGTTATTTGTAGCTGGATCGAATATTGAGACAAACCAAGAATATTGAGACAAACCAATTTTTTTTCAATAACGTTCACCGACTGAAGGTGCGAATATTTGCTTGAATAATTTACAACAAACGTTTGCGCATGTACATAGGTAATTGATTGTGTAAGTTTGAAAATTAATTATGCGGTTATGAAAAATATGCACCGAAGAAAATTCATAAAAGATACGGCAAGGGCAGGCATTGCCATATCCTTGCTCAATTTTCAGATAAAAAACTTTACGAGTGAAAAAAAGAATTCAGTACGTATAGGAATGATTGCTGTTGGCTTGCGGGGACAACTGCATTTATCCGAAATGCTCAAGCGAAATGACGTGGAAGTAATCGCAATGGCTGACCCGGATAAGCGTATGATGGAAATGGCACAACAGGTAGTGAAAAAATTTAACAAGAAACCCCCTGAAGAATATGGCAATGGGCCATACGATTATAAAAATTTGTTGAAGAGAAAAGATATTGATGCTGTATTTATTTCATCTCCGTGGGAATGGCATATACCACAGGGAATAGATGCCATGAATGCCGGAAAGATCGTAGGAATGGAAGTCTGTGGTGCCATCAAACTGCAAGACTGCTGGGATATAGTGAATGCACACGAAAAAACAAAAATCCCTGTAATGATTTTGGAAAATGTTTGCTATCGGCGCGACATCATGGCTGTACATAATATGGTGCGGAAAGGAATGTTTGGCGAGATCATTCATTTGCATGGAGGTTATCAGCATGATTTACGCGGTGTTTTATTTAATGATGGCATTACTCCTTATAATAGTGGTGTTGAATTTGGAGAAAAAGGGTTTAGCGAAGCCAAATGGAGAACTCAGCATTATATTAATCGTAACGGGGAAAATTATCCGACTCACGGCCTGGGCCCGGTAGGAACAATGATTGATATTAATAGGGGAAATCGTTTAACCAAACTATCTTCAGTAGCCACCAAGACCAGAGGTTTGCACAGGTATATTGTAAATCATCCCAAAGGCGGGGCTAATCATCCCAATGCAAAGATTAAATTCAAGCAGGGTGATATTGTTACTACACAAATTCAAACTGCTAATGGAGAAACGATAATTCTGTCGCTCGATACCTGCTCGCCACGTCCTTATAATCTTGGCTTCCGTGTCCAGGGAATCAATGGCATCTGGCAGGACCATCATGAAGGCGAGCCCGACAGAGGTATGATTTATTTTGAAGACAGAAGTTCGAATGATCAATGGGAGAATCCAAAAAAGTACATGGAGGAACATGATCATCCATTATGGAAACGCTTCGAAAAAGATGCACAGAGTTCAGGACACGGCGGGATGGATTTTTTTGTGGACAACGCTTTTATTGAATGTATAAAAAGAGGCGCTCCTTTTCCGCTGGACGTATACGATTTGGCCACATGGTATGCAATTACGCCCCTTAGCGAAAAATCAATTGCCATGGGTGGGCAGGTACAAAGCATTCCTGATTTTACAAGGGGTAAATGGAAAACGAAGCAACCGGTTTTTGGGATCAGCGATGAGTTTTAATTAGTGGTTTCAGTCGGTAGTAGATAATTAATAAGAAAATCTCACAGCAATCAATGGAATAATAAGATTGCGAACACCAAGGCCTTCTTTTCTAAGAGGGCTTTTTACTTCCCGTCATTTCGT
>VBAQ01000299.1 GCA_005883765.1 Bacteroidota bacterium | reverse complement strand
GGTCGAACTCGTTGATCGGGTGTTAATGAACATAGATGATGAGAAGACAATAAAAACAGTGAGTGACGAAGTGAAAAAATGGATGAAGGAGTTTCCTTTATACCCGGAGTTGGATTAAGGTTGTAAACTTAGATTACCTACTTTGTTATTCTTTTGCGATCTCCTCTTCCTGGCTTGCCAACCTCCGATACCAATCAACACTAAAACGCCTAAAGCAATCGCCCATCGCCAGGGAAAACGGCTGGGCAATTCAATCGTACCCGACTGACCAACCAAAATAGGCGCGGCCCAGTAATAAGGCAATTTATGTTCAAGATTCGACGAATGAATGAATTCGTTTTTTGCTGATTGCAGGGCAACATCAAGAGGCAGACCCTTGGCCAGGTATTTATAAAACAGTTCGGTAATGCGGTAAGTGGACTGGTAATCTGCCTGCCATAGGGTTGAGACACATGAAGGAATTCCTAACGCTGCAAATTGGCGGTTGAAACTAAAAACTCCTTCACCATTGTATAATTTTCCCTCAGCAGTCCCACAAGCAGACAAAACAATTAAACTCGACGCAGGTTTGTTCTCATAAAAAAGATCTGACAATAACAAAGTGGAATCTGCAAAATAAATAGCCGGGTCACCCGAAGAGCTGCTATCTGTGGCATGCGTGTATAACTGCACAATTTTATAGCGATAATATTCTCTTAGAAAATTATCCTTTGTAGCCTTGGCACCGACAAACGTGGTTGGATTTCTGAAGTAAGTTTGCATGCGTTGCAGCGATTGATCACTACCAGCCAATGCGGCTAGACCGTTGGAATATTCCACGGGAGCAATACCCATAAATTGGCCTGAGTTAAAAGCAGAGGTTGTTTTAAAATTATAGGTATAACTTACGGCAAAATTTTCCACAAAATAAGTCACCGGTTGTTTATTAATTATCAATGCTTCGAATGGAAAATATTTTCCATCGGGCGAAATAATAACCCGTCCGGCAGGTAAATCAACATTCGGAAAAATTAGTCGGTAAAGTTGTTGTGAAACTTGAATGTAACTATCGAAACTTGCGTTAAGTAAATCCAGATGAGAGAGATACCTGGTATAAGCAGCAAACAAATTATCAAAAGATGTTTTATCGATCTTCTGGACGGAAGATTTCTGAGCTGTAATAACCATCACATAAACGGCACTATCTCCTGCAAATAATTCGATCAGCGCCTGGTGATCTTTCAAAATTTTTTGCTTCACATCCTTAAGCTTAATAGAATCATTGCCTACAAAATTCTGATAGTACAGTGGATTGTTTGCCTTGACTACTTCCCTCACACGTTCCAGATCTTGCCTATCGTTGAACAATTCGTTCTCTAGTTCAGAATAATGCACGGAAGATTTATCTAATGCGGCCAATTGTCGTTCAAGTTGCTGGATCTTCTTACTTAGTTGGGTCTGTTTCATAATATCTGATTCGCCCAACCATCTTTGTTCATTGAGTTGATCCTGCAGAAGAACAGCCCGGCTTTTTTCAAAAAAATAAAAGGCATCGTTTAGGTTGTTTTGAAGATAGCAGGCTTCGATGGCGTTTTCGTAGAGGCGCTTAGCGGAACTTCGCCAGAAGAGTTTTGACTTGAGATCGGTCAACGCAATTTTGATCGTATCAAGAAATCGATCTGCAATTTTGTAAGCCATTATTCCTTTTACAAGAAATTGTGGATTTCTCGTTGCCAGATATTGTCTTTTGTAGGCGTCGGCCCTGTCCAAGAGGAGTACTTCTACGTAGTCAACCTTTTTGACATCCTTGACCCTTGCAGACGGTATCTGTAATATGAAATCTTCATTGCTTCCCTTCTTAAAATGGTCAAAGGCGAGTTGGAAATATTTGTCAGACAAATCAAAATTATTCTTGCTGATGTAAAGATTGGCGATACGGTCAAAAATGCTCACGGATTCCATTGAATCCTCGTGCTGGAGAACACTATTTTTATTCTTATAATGCAGGGCTTTTTGATAATATTTTAAGGCATTCTTCTCATCACCAAGAGTTTTGAAATAAATGTTATAAGCAATGTTGTTAGATGCTTGCTTACAATTGAAATAATCGCCTGCCTGCTCGTTCTTTTTTACGGCAAGCTCAAGTAATCGAAGCGCCTCCTTATGGTCTCCTTTGTCTATTTCAACCTGGGCCAGCTGATCATAGATCATTCCGAAATATTCATTTAAGTTAGCCTTTTGAATGATGTCAAATTTATCTTTAATTAGCTGTTCCGCTTGTTTATACTCTTTTAGTTTTAATAAGGCTTCCACATGCCACCCAAAGCTGCTCAAAGCGATTCTTCGTACCTTATCATAATAACCAGGTTGCGCTTTGTAAGCATCTACGGCCCGCCATGCGAATTTTTCGCACAGATCCGCGTATGTAAGGCAACTATGATAATCGCCGATGTCGAATAAATGTTCTGTCTTGAATAGAAGAGCCATGACAGCAGAAATATCAGAAAAAGCGTTGAGCTTGCGGGCGGCCACTAGACAATTGTCTATGGCCTCCATTCGTAGGGAAACATTATGTAATGAATCGTAAAAATTAGACAGGTACAAATAGCCGCTTAATAGTTTGCGGTTTATCGAAGGTCTGCCTGAATTGGTGTCAATTAGTTCAAGCGACTGCCGTAAATATTTTGCAGCGTTAAAAAAATCACCCTCGTAAGAGTAAAGCGCTCCCAAAGTGCGCAGTAAGTTGGCGTGAGTTGAGTCATTGCTGTAGGGACAGGTCTTAATTCTATCCAAATAACTCTCGAGCTCTTTAATCCTTTCTTCAACAGGAACCTTTGCTGTATTGAAATAATTTATTTTTTCAACAATCAACTGCTCTGTAGGGCATTGCCCAGCCGATTTGAGATTCAAAATGCAAAATAAACCGACCAGGATAAGGATTTTATCTATCATGATAAGTTCATTTAAATAGCATTCCTAACAAGTCCGCGAAGAAATAACCTGTTTGAGACCGATGTCAACAATTTTTTTCAGATCCGGCATCGCTCCGATCTTGTCTATTGTTTTCCCATTCGCGGATGATGTACCGTATAACTCATTACTCAAAATATTTCTCAGCTCACCAGGCGACAATCTAAATCCAAGGTTTTCCTCGCAAATCGATTGGACCGCGATAGCCGCGCCACAAACGATAGCCGCTGCGCTCGACGTACCGCAGAACTTCTGAGTAACGGTATCAAGAAGAGACCCAGACGAATTCGGATAGTACCCGGCCGTGACCACTCTTTCGCCCCAGGCATAGCAATCTAAGCGATTTCCATAATTCGAGTATCGCATTCTCAAATGTGGAACTGAGGCTGTAGCCGCTCCCACCATTATTGCTCCCGAATCCATAAAATTCTTTGCCGAACGGTTGAAAATTTGAAGGCCGTCACTTTCAAAATCGTCCAGATCAATCCCCCTTTGCGAGTAGATGTCACCGTTCCCAGCCGCTTCTATAACAGTAATCCCAGCATCGGTAGCCATGCGAATCGCCTCAAAAACCCCGCCGTGGAATTCAATCGGTAACGCACGACGGTTTTCCAAGGTTTGGTATCTCTGTATCGTCAATAAAAGAATATCACCATAGGCCAGGTAATTAAGAGATGTGAGAATCGCATCCGGCACGTCAATCTCTCCCTTAGGCCGCCAGGCAGAAATTACATGACCCTTGGCTTTAGGCGTAATTCCAATTCCCCGGTTCTGCTCATCGTTCATCATTACTACTCCCAACACAGCTGCTCCGTGTTCACGAGAACCGTTACAAATGACTCCTGTTGTGGGAAATGTATTTACAGCAAGACTAGTATGATTTAATATCCAACCCTGCTCTATGTCTATGAACTTAACTGCACCTTCGCCTTGTCCGCCCTTGAATTTCCAGCCATACTCCGCATTTATCCCTAGCGGAGCGGGGTCCAAATGACGCTGATGATTGTGTAATGGAGTTGCGTTCGTGGAATTCATTTTTTCAATGAATAAACTTGTCGGCAAGTTATTGGCACCTTGAGAGAACAATAAGATTCTGCACTTGTGCAGAATCTTATTCGTAAAGCACGCTGAACAACTGAATGAGATGCCTTAATCCTAACTGTAATTTGTGTTTTCAAAACTTGAAATTCATTTATTTCATCTTTTACTGGCACCGCTACCTTGCAACGGTGGTGGTGGCGTCCCAACGGGTGGAGGATCGCTCGTGGCGGCGCCAGCGTCCGCAATTAAAGATTCA
>VBAQ01000150.1 GCA_005883765.1 Bacteroidota bacterium | reverse complement strand
CTAAGGTATTTTCTATGGTAAGTCCCATTACTAAGGTCCCACGATATTTTCGCAAAGGTTTTTGTTTTTTCTCAGTAGAGGAGAGGATGCAGACCTTATTACCTTAGTAGGAAATTGTTAAAAAATTTTTCAACCTTATTACCTTATTCTCCATTTTCAGGGTGGGAAGAAAAGCGGTATTCGAATATCATCTTGACTTTTGATAAGGTAATAAGGTTGTTCTATAAAGTGAGCTCCAGTTCGCCTGACACCATTTAATTTTTTGGAACAAAGCCAAGCGCTTTAATATACCCCATGTTCTGCGTACAGTTTTTGAACTGGCAGTTCTCAAGAAATCCATCTAATGCCTTTAGTATTTCTAGTTTATCGGCTGGTTGATGTTTCCTGATGTCTTCGAAATTTTTCTTCGGCGTGTTTGCATAGGCAATTACGGAATCATAGTAAGCGGGTTTATTGAATGTAACGATCCCTCTAGGGTTGTTGGGTTTTTTGTACGGCCAGAAATGCCACCCGATAAAATTTGAATCCAGCATCTTCCTGAATGTTTCCACCCAGGCATCGTTATTTTCTCCCGTCTCACCGCAATAGATTGGAGTATTGTATTTGTCACTAAAATCGATATAATCCTGTATCACTGACCTGGTGGGAGCCGTCCAGTATTTATGAAAAGTATAAGCAAGTTTTGCATCGAAGGGTTGACCAAACGGCTGGAAGTTAGAATCCCACTGAGCACCTCCTAAAAAAAGAATATGATTCTTGTCCACTTCGCGAATGGCTTTGGTGATCTGTTTGTAAACAGGTTCCAGTAAGGGATTTAGTTGTTCTTTATTGAAATAATGAGCAATGGGCTCATTAAGCAGATCATAGCCAATGATGATGCTTTCGTTTTTGTAATGAGCCGCAATGCGCTTCCAGATGTTGGAACATTGCCTTATGCATTGTGCACTCTCAAATAAAAAAGGATATCCAAACCCATCATCGATATTATCACCCGTCTGTCCTCCCGGTGCACAATGCATGTCAAGTATCACATACAATCTGTCTTTTTTGCACCAGCCAATCAGGCGGTCAAAATATTTGAAGCCGCGGGTTGAATCATTATCACCCATATAATTTTCATTGGTGAATAGCCTGTAGTTGAAGGGCACACGAATTGAATTCACGCCGATTGATTTGAGATAGCGAATATCTTCGTCGGTAATGTATGTATCCAGGTATTTTTTCCAGAAAGTTTTTGTTTGTTCGGGACCTACCAACTCGGTGAGAGTTTGATTGATGAGTCGCGGAGAATTGGCATCTGCAAACAGGAACATATATCCCTCCGGCACAAGCCAGTTGCCCAGGTTGGTTCCTTTTATTTGAAACGGTTTGCCGTCAGGACCGGTGATGTATTTTCCTTTTGTAGAAAAAAACATTTGTCCTTGCACATAGCAGAAAGATGAAGCTAAAAACAGGATGGTGTAAAATAGTTTTTTACTCATGTTATCAAGGTTAATTAAAAATCGTGTGAGCAAACCTAAAGTTTTTATGAGTGCAACGAGTAACAATGGCGGGTGGGCAAACAAATTGTTTTCGGTAAATAAATTTTTTAGTTGTTACATCCTTCTTTAAATTGTTTTTCATGGAAGTTTATCAGTCGCCAGGATATAAAGTGATCAGAGATTGGCTTACCGCTAAGGGTCTTTACCCTTTCCGGTTCCAGGAAGAGGCATGGCAACATATCATCGATGGGGAAAGTGGTTTAGTAAATGCGCCGACGGGTTGCGGGAAAACATTTTCTGTTTTCCTGGGTGCATTAATTGATTTTATTAATCAGCATGCCGGTGATTATAAAAAAAGATCAAAGGTTGGTTTGCAGCTTCTTTGGATCACCCCTCTTCGTGCATTGGCAAAAGATATTGGCCGGGCAATGGACGAAGTCATAAATGAATTGGGGCTGAGCTGGAAAATCGGCATCCGGAACGGCGATACTGAGATCAATGAAAGGCAGAGACAGACAAAACAAATGCCCGAGGTCCTTATCATCACTCCTGAAAGTTTACATCTCTTGCTTGGGCAGAAAAATTACCCCGAGTTTTTCAAAACGCTTAAAATAATTGCCGTTGATGAGTGGCATGAACTGTTGGGCAGTAAAAGAGGCGTGCAGGTTGAGCTCGCGATTTCAAGAGTTGTGAATTGTCATCCCGATAGCGATCGGGAGTCAATGGTGAATCGCAGGACACAAGTGTGGGGAATTAGTGCAACAATAGGAAACCTGGAGCAGGCGAAAGAAGTTCTCTTGTCTGTTTTAGATTTCAAAGAGGAAAAGGCGAAAGGCATCATTGTCAAAGCGGAATTGCAAAAGAAAGTTGAGATCGAATCTATTTTTCCGGATGAGATAGAAAAATTTCCATGGGCTGGTCATCTCGGAATTAAGTTGATCGATAAAGTAATTCCCATTATCAATAACAGTAAAACCACCCTCATCTTTATCAACACAAGGGGCATGAGTGAGATCTGGTATCAAACCTTGTTGAGCCGGGCACCAGAACTGGCGGGCGCGATTGCCCTCCATCACGGAAGCATTGAGCACGAACTAAGAATTTGGGTGGAGGAGGCATTGCATGCAGAAAAATTAAAAGCAGTAGTGTGTACGGCAAGTCTTGATCTTGGAGTTGATTTTCGGCCGGTAGAAACGGTGATACAGGTAGGTTCGCCAAAAGGTGTTGCACGGTTCTTACAGCGGGCAGGACGAAGTGGCCACAGCCCCGATGCGATCAGCAAAATCTATTTTTTGCCTACGCATTCGCTGGAACTGGTTGAAGCCGCAGCATTGAAGAATGCTGTAGAAGAAAATTTTATTGAAAGCCGCGACCCTATGCTGTTGTGTTTTGATGTTTTGGTTCAATATCTCTGCACATTGGCGATTTCTGAAGGATTTAGGCCCGATGAAATTTTTGAGGAAGTGAAGTCAGCATATTGTTTTCGCGAAATGACCAGGGATGAGTGGCAGAATATTCTTGCACACATTACTATCGGCGGAACAGCCCTGCAGCAATATGATGAATTTAAAAAGATCGAGATCGAAAATGGGATCTATAGAATAAAAAATCGTCGCATTGCAATGCGGCATCGGCTACAGATCGGTACTATTGTGAGCGAAGCGATGTTGAGGGTAAAGTTTGTCAGTGGCGGGTATATCGGGATGATCGAAGAATGGTTTGTTTCACGACTGGAGCCGGGGGATGTTTTTACCCTGGCAGGTCGCCGGCTGGAATTCATCATGATCAAGGATATGACGGTGCTGGCAAGAAAATCGAACGCAAAGAAATCGCTCGTACCGAGTTGGCAGGGAGGAAGGATGCCCCTAAGTGCTAACCTGGGAAAAAAATTGAGAGAGACTTTGAATAGGGTGAAAAGTGAAAGTTCTCACGTTTCACGTTTCACGTCTCACGGGATAGATATTGAGCTGCAAGTTCTTCAACCGCTCTTTGAGTTACAGGAAAAAATATCGCATGTGCCCAGAGCAAATGAATTGCTGGTGGAGCAAATTGAAACGGATGATGGGTTTCATTTGTTTGTTTACCCTTTTGAAGGCAGGCTGGTACATGAGGCCATGGCTGCGATTCTCGCGTATCGCATTAGCCGGATCATGCCAATCACCTTTTCCTTTGCCATGAATGATTATGGCTTTGAGCTTTTGAGTGACAGACCAATCCCCGTAGACGATACGAATGCTTATGATCTATTTTCGACTGAAGATCTTTTCCAGGATATTCAGCGCAGCGTGAATGCTACTGAAATGGCGAAAAGAAAATTCCGGGATATTGCGGTTATCGGTGGTTTGGTTTTCCAGGGTTATCCGGGTGAGCAGAAAAAAGCACGACACCTGCAATCTTCCGCTTCTTTATTGTTCAACGTTTTTTCGGAGTATGAGCCCGAAAATTTGCTGCTGCGACAGGCATACAGCGAAGTGTTTGCGCAGCAGATGGAAGAGGCCCGCCTGCGCGATATGCTCAATCGCATTCAGCAATCAAAAATCATTATCAGGTTTCCAGAGCAATTGACACCTTTCTGTTTTCCCATAAAAGTGGACAGTATGCGTGAGGATCTTTCTTCAGAGAAACTCGAGGAGCGTGTTCGCAGAATGCAAATGCAATTACAGGGCTAGAACCACAAATTAAGACATGTGGATAAGAAGAGCCTGATTACAAATTTCCCTCAGGTAAATTAGATGGAAGTTGTATTAGAACCACCCTTGTCCGGACTTAGCTTAAAACAATCATCATGAAAATCGCGATGTAAGGAAATTTAATATAGTCAAATAATCGGCCTCATACTCAGTTTCCTTAGATTTGCGAACCTTATCTATGCAGTATCCAGTTCCGCACATCATCAATGAGCATCACTTCTGGCTCAGTTCACAACGCTGTATTTTTTGGGAGGAAGAAAATACCCTCATTGTTTGTGACCTGCACATCGGCAAAACCGGGCATTTCAGAAAATCAGGCATACCTATCTCGCAGCGGGTCTACACAGAAGATCTCCGGAGGCTACTTTCATGTATTCTTTTTTTTAAAGTAAATAAACTAATCATTGTAGGAGATCTTTCTCACAGCCGTTCAAATAAAGAGCTTGATCTGTTTAAGAAATGGAGAAACGATTTTCCGTCTCTGAAAATTCACCTCGTCAAAGGTAATCACGATATTCTTAGCGAAGCATGGTACAAAGAATGCAGCATCACTGTTCATCATGACAAACTCTGTGTCGCGGATTTTTGCTTTTGCCATGACGCTTGCCTCAAAGAACAGAGAAAAGGAAAATATATTTTCAGTGGCCATATGCATCCCGGGGTGAAGATCAGGGGAATGGCCAAACAGTCTCTTAGCTTTCCTTGTTTCTATTTTACAGATAAGTATTGTGTGCTTCCCGCGTTCAGCAAGTTTACCGGGCTTGCACTAATTAAGCCCAATGCTAAAGAAGCGGTTTTTGCGATTGTGGAAAATGACCTGATGAAAGTTCACTGATCATTTTTTACGCAGCTGATTATAGTCAAGAAAATAAATAAACTTCACTGTAAATTCATTTGCATGCTGAAGGTCAAATGATCGTGTAAGATTCCTGAAATAAGTTTTATTAGCAAGAGGATCTAAGAATTCGTTGTCGCCCAACCAATTTTTATAGCCGACGACAACACGGCTGCCAAGCCTGAAATCCCAGGTAAGAAATGCATCAAGATTAAAGTAGTTTACGTTTTCATCTGGCGTCGTAAACGAAGTGTTGAAATCATAGTCTCCGGTGCTCGTGACTTTTGCAAACCTGTTATAAGGCACCTTGCTCCAGTAATGTCTTGTCCTCAACGTAAGGTTTAGCCGGGAGGCAAAATTATAGGTGGCTGAAAGTATGCTTTGGATCTCTGTGAAGTTTACGAAACCTATGATTGGTTCTCCGGCAGAACTGCCGGCATAGATGATGTAATTTTTTTCTGCCTCGTGCCTGCACGATAATTCTATGCTTAGCCGGTTGCTGAAGCGGTAACGCAAACCCCCTTCGGCAATGTGATAATTTTTATGGGGCACATTGAATTTAGCAAGAAGGAGTTCGTAACTAAAAAACAAGCGCTTCCTGCTATCTGTACTGCCTTCGATTTCGGCAAATGAATAGGCAGGCCTTTTGACAAATTTACCGGGCGTATTCAGCACAAAATAATCGCGTTGATCCTCCGGAAATGCACCAACAGTCAGAGTCACATCCCAGAAATTTCTGAACCACCAGAACGACTCGGCAAAAACATGAAGATCTGAAAATGCGTTGGGATCATAAAGCCTCGCATAGCGAAAGCCAAGCTTATAATGGTAGTTCAGGAAACGTTTGGTCGGAGTAAATTGATAATAACCAAATTCACCGGAATAAGAAATTTCATTGGCAAATTGCTGGTATCCCAGGTCATTGGGATCATACTTGTCAGATTTGATAACATTCTGCAAAAAATATTGGAATTTGCCACTCACTTTTCCGGCGCGAAGCATGGTATTAAATCCATCATAAGGAGCCAGCCCGAAAATTTTACTGTAGCGTCCCGTTCCTTTTACGTTAAACCGATTGTTGTTGTCGTACAAACTAAAATCAAAAGCGGATACATTGGCGTCCCTTTGATCCTTTCCTTCGCGGATCACGTTGGTATTGGTAAACGTCAGGTACGATCTGGCTTTGAGTGCCTGGTCAAGAACAACGATGTTGTAATTCGTCAAGGGTTCTGTTTCAATTTTAGTTTCGTTACCAGTCATTCTATCCCGTATGGTTGCGTTCATCTGGGCACCCAGTGCATTAAACACACCAATCCCTAATTTATTTTCTGTTCGTCCGGAGAATTTAATGGCATTGTAAAGTTGGGTTACCGTTGGATTTTTTATGATCTCAAGATTTGGATCTGATTCCGCCAGCCTCACTATCGATTGATATCCTTTCGGTGTTTCGCCGACTCTGCGTGAGTAAAAGAGGCCCGCCTTGTTGAATATTTCTGTTCCCTCCGTGAAAAAAGGCCGATGCTCTTCAAACTTTACTTCAAATGGGGAAAGATTATTGATCACATTATCTGAAACTACTTGTCCGAAATCGGGAATGAGCGTGGCATCAAGAGTAAAACTTTCATTAATGCCATATTTCACATCCATCCCGCCATTACGTAACCATTCCGTGCGGTCGCCGCCTTTTTCGGGAGTCACCCGAGCCCCTCCCGTAACATAAGGTGAGAAACTGAGCCGCAAGGGAGGCTGGATATTTTTCAAATTTTTGTATTCGCCGAACTGGTTTACCAGGCCATTTATATTCGGGTCAACAGGGTTCCAAAATGAGGTTTCATTGTAGCGCCTGGTAAAGCGAAGAAATTGCAATCCCCAATCCTGCATGTCTTTCTTTGCAAAACGAAGAGAGATATAAGGAATTTTCAACTCTACGGTCCAACCATCATTCTTTATTTGTATCTGGCTGTCCCAAACTGCATCCCAGGTTTTGTCTCCATAATTGTGGAAATCGCCGCCAAGATTGGGACCAAGCCGAGCATCCGTTTGGACGTTACGCGATGTAACTAAAAACTGAAAGCCGTTTTGCTTATCATCATAGGTGTCAAAAAACACAGAGAAATAATCTGCATCGGTTTGTTGTTCTTCATCGCGTGCAGTGAGCTGTTTGCGGATCAATGTTGGGTCATCGTATAAGTAGGCACCGATATAAACGGCCGAATTATCGTATAATATTTTGACTGTAGTTTTTACCAGGGAAGGAGAGCCATAATTTGGAAAATTTTGAATGAAGTCAGTCACGGCGGGAGCATTTTTCCATACAGGGTCATCCAGTTCGCCATCAATTTTTGGTGCCTGTTCTGCTTTTACGGCTTCCAATGATTTTTGTTGTGGAAGAGCAATTGTGCAAAGCAGTAAAAGAGGTATAAAAATTAATTTCCTCAGCAATATCCGTTTAGGTCAACAACAAATATAGAGTAATTATATATTGACAGCCTATAGCAAATATCGCTGCGTGAACTGGTAATTTAACGAATCAATTCATTCTTTTTTTTAATATAGAGACCTGCTGATGAAGTGAGCTAACTACATTGGCAAGATGGTCGACATCCCACCTCTGTTGCTGTGTGGCCTTGGCAATTATGTATTGTGCTTGCCATATTTCTAATATTTCTTCCGCATTTATCGTATAGGGTTTATACGCCGGATTATCACTTACCAGGGTGAGCTTATTTTTTGTCCGATTTCCTTTTAGTATTCTTTTATAAACGATCCCCTCATTTCTCGAAACAACAACGTAGGTCATATTGTTTTTTACGTCGTCAACGTTGTCTACTTTTTCACCTACTATCACAGACCCACTCGGCGTGGGCATCATCGAATCACCAACTATTTCAAAGGCGCGGTAGTTCCCGCCCGAGAGCATAGGCAAAGTAAATGTGTTAAGTTCATCTACAAATTCAGGGTCTCCATAACCGGCAAGGTAGCCAGCCGCGGCCTTAACAGGAACAAAAGGAATGTCGGGTCTTCCTCCAGCCAATTTCATGGCTCTCCGTTTGGCGATATAGTTGCCTTTGTTATCACTTAAATCTTTTCGCAGGATCTCATCGAGCGTCAACTTAAAAATATCACACACTACTTCCAGTACCTCAATTCGCGGTTCAGCTCTTTCTTCTTCGTAAGCACCTAAAAGAGATCTTTTGATACGCAGCTTCTGTGCAAACTCCTCCTGCGTCCATCCGCGCAACTTGCGCAGATATTTTAAATTTTGATTGGCGACTGACATCGGCTAATTTATTTAGCTGCAAAATACTAAATTTTGCTAAATAAAGGATAAGATCGAATTTTTTTTTTAAGAACTATACGTTTCCTCAAGTGAGTACATCCATTCACCATTCACCTCCCGATAGCTATCGGGATACAATTTGACACATCCAAAAATTATCGGCACTTTTGCCGAAGTTGATTATGGTAAAAACAAAAAAGAAATCGCAAACTACAAAGCATAAACAAAAATCTCCAGGCAAAGCAAAAGTTTCCAAGAAAGAACAAGCGATCATCCTGATCACAAATGATGATGGAATTACAGCACCCGGTCTTCACAATCTTGTAGAAGCTGTGAAAGATCTTGGTAAAATTGTCGTAGTCGCGCCGGACAAACCACAGTCGGGCATGGGCCATGCTATCACAATTGGAACACCGCTTCGACTTCATAAAGTAAATGCATTCGAAAATATCGAAGCATGGCAGTGCTCGGGAACACCCGTGGATTGTGTCAAGCTGGCTGTCGACAAAGTCTTGCATCGCAAACCGGACCTCTGCCTCAGCGGTATCAATCATGGCGCCAATCACAGCATCAATGTAATTTATTCAGGAACTATGTCTGCAGCGGTCGAAGCAGCCATTGAAAGTATTCCGTCAGTTGGATTCTCGCTCCTGGACTTTAATATCGAAGCAGATTTTTCCGCTTCAAGAAAATATGCCCGCATCATCGTTGAAAGACTCTTGCAAAGAAAACAAAACAAGCACACGGTGTTGAATGTAAATATTCCGGCCCTGCCAGCGGAGTTGATCCGGGGCATCAAAATTTGCCGGCAAGCTTACGCCAAATACGAAGAGGATTTTATTGAACGCAAGGATCCCAATGGCAGAAGATATTATTGGCTAACCGGTGAGTTTGTTAACTTCGACAGGGGAAAAGATACTGATGTGTGGGCATTGGCAAATCAATATGTAAGTGTGGTTCCGGTGCAATTTGATCTGACCAATTACGTTTTAAAAACCAAACTTGAAAAACTATGGCGTTAATGTTACTAAAAAAAGACAATCTCAAATTTGGCCTGGTGCTTGGTTTACTGGGTCCAATTATTGGTCTTGCGGTGGTTTATCTTGTCAGTTACCGCTCTTTCACTTTTGGCGAGTTTTTCAATTTTTTTATCACAGACAACAAAAGAATTACTTCTATCGGGGCCTTATCGTTGCTGGCCAATGCCGTGCTTTTTACTCTTTACATCAATACACATCGCGATAATACTGCTAAAGGAATTTTTCTCACCACCGTAATCTACGGCATCGGCATTTTGGTCCTGAAGATATTGAATCCGTGAAGGCGAAATGATACTACGATCGGTCAATGAAAAAAAATTTCATCTCCACTGTAACCTCTTTCAAAAATACCGCGTCAAATCAGGCGGAATACAAAACCATTTTACAATATTTGTTATTAAATCATTTTGACATGAGACAATTCTTCATTGTAGCGGTTTCATCCTTGCTCGTTTTTTCTTCCTGTCGTGAAATATTTGCCAAGAGAATACGTGGCAATGGGAACATTACCACCCAAAACCGATCAGCCGGCCAATTTAACAGTATTGATGTAAGTGGAAGCATTGATGTATATGCCAGGCAGGATTCGTCCTACTCTATAAAGGTCGAGGCGGATGAAAATCTGCAGCAATACGTGGAGACAGTAAACGAAGGAAATGTGCTCCGCATAAAAACAGAAGAAGGGTTCAATTTAAGGTCAAGCAGGCAGATCAAGGTTTACGTCTCCTCACCGATGTTTCAAAAATTTGAGGCTTCGGGAGCATGCAACATTTTTAGCCAGGGTAAGATCTCCAGTTCCTCAGCTATTAACTTTGATCTGAGCGGGAGTTGCGATGTGACCATGGATGTGAATGCGCCAAAAATAGCCGCTGAAGCCTCAGGCGCTTGTAGTTTAAAGTTACGGGGTGAAGTCAAAGACTTTCACGTGCGTGGTTCGGGTAGCACAGATATCAAAAGCTTCGAACTTTTAGCAGAGAATGTTGACCTCGACATTTCCGGTGCCGGGGATGCGGACGTTTATGCAAGCGTAAAACTCTCCGGGACTATAAGCGGAGCGGCCAGTGTAAATTATAAGGGAAGTGCGCAAACAGACATTCACACGAGCGGCGCTACGACCGTTAAAAAAATAGATTAACAGGTCAAATTCTGATTCAAGGGGCTGCTGACTATTTCAACAGCCCTTTTTTCTATAGATAGTTCGTAAAATACCCGCCCGAGGCCATTACTAACATTTTTTAGCTTTTTCTACAGACTTTTTTCATCGATATTAGCGTTATTAATTTGAAAAACTACCTTAGATGAAAGCCCTCGTCCGCTCCCTGTCCTTCGTACCCAGTGTCCTTGTGGGCTTTCTCAGTGCTTTACTTGCAATCCCCTTATTCATACTAGCTTATCACCGGTTACCGGATCTGGACTGGCCTTACCATACGGATAAAGTTTTAATTTTTTTTCTGATCGCCGCTTTGTTATTCCTGATGGTTCGTTCATTTAAATTCATCTTCGTCACCTGCGCAGTCGCCACCGTTGGCTGGCTGTGGTACGGCACCATTACCGGTAAATATGGATTTCAAGAATTTTACCAAGACGGAAAAGCGATGATCTACGGCATGAAAAGCTCGAATGAAAAAGAGTTTGTGTTTACAGGTACCCGTTCTCTGTCTACCGATCGCGAAATTCTAAGAGCGATCGATTACAAGAATCCTGTTGTAAGAGATTTTGCAGTAGATGCTACGAATGAATATTTTGCAGACGAGCAACAGGGAACGAAAATGAAGTATCGCATCCTTATTCAGTGCTTAGCTATCTTTAAAAAAATAAATGAGAATTGGAACTATGTGAGTGATCCCCAGGATGAAGAATACATAGCCAAAGCCAGCGAATCTGTAAATCTTCTTGCCGGTGATTGTGACGATCACTCCATTTTGATGGCTGCTGCCGTAAAATCAATTGGCGGCATCCCAAGACTTGTTTATACAAATGGACATATTTATCCTGAGTTGCTAATCGGAAATAAGAAAGACCTTGATCACATAAGCAAGCTGATACATGAAAAACTGTTTCCTAAAGAGAGTAACCGCAGAACGATTCATTATCACCAGGACGAAGATGGAAATATTTGGGTAAATCTCGATTATACTGCAGGATACCCAGGCGGTAAATTCATGGGTGAAGAGGTAATCGAGTGCATTTATCCATGACCATTTCGGGTTTGGATTACCTACAGTCTAAAATCTACCTTCTGCAATCAAAAATCTAAAATCAAAGATCAACATACCTTACCTTGATCCAAATATCCCTGTTCCTTCCCTTATCATCGGTACATGAAATTTTCACAGGCCCTTCCTCGGGAACGAAAAATTGCTTTTCGCCAACGTCACTTGACTTGTAAAATTTGTTATTGATGTACCAATACACCTTGCTCACATCATTTGAAGTTTTACAGACTAGTTGAAGTGGTTCCCTGTCTTTCCTGTTGATCAAATATTCCGTGTTGCTTGTGGGTGAAGTAATATCCGGGATCCCATCTTTGAATATTTTTTCACAGCCGGGATTGTGCGGAGGGATTTTTTCGTAGGTCAATTTATTCTCTTGCAGCCACGCTTGCATTTCCGGTTCAATGATCTTATACCATTTCTTCTTGTAACCGGTTTCAGGAGCACAGTTTTTGCAATAAGAGATTTTTTCATCAGCACTTACCATCATTTCCTGCCAGTTGTCGCATCGTTTGGTAGGGGAGATCATCGGAATAAAATAGTCCATCACGATATTGGTACAATGATCTGTGGGAAGAAGGCCGGTTTCACTGCACACCTGTCTTTGCTCACAATCTGTGGGCTGACTAAACCACTCTTCATCGCTGTCATAATCTATTGTATTGAAAATTTTAAATAGTAATGGCGTCGCCACATTTGCTCCGCTGAGTTCACTTACGCCGACACCAGAAAAATTTCCCACCCAAACACCGACGGTGTAATTCTTATCATAGCCGATGCTCCAGGCATCGCGTCTGCCATAGCTGGTGCCCGTTTTCCAGGCGATCCGGGGCATATGCTCCGTCGCTTGCCAGTTCAAAGGAAAGTCGGGACGATTCACCCTGGATAAAATATCGGTGATCATATAGTTCGCAGCAGCGCTGATCAGTTTTGTTTTCACAAAATTTGTGTCGGCCTGCGTGTAGGCCGGTGTCACATAAGCTCCATCATTGGCAAAAGCAGAGAATAGCCCTGTAAGTTCTTCGAGACTTGCACCACAACCACCGAGGATCATTGACAATCCAAGTTTATTCTGATCTTTCTTTATTTGGTTGAAGTTGCACGCGGCTAATTTTTGGATCAACTTGTCTTTACCCAGTAGCTTTAAACTTTTCACCGCAGGGATATTTAGTGAATGCTCTAATGCATATTCGACGGTAACATAGCCGTTGAATTTCTTGTCATAATTCTCCGGTGAATAGCCGGCATAATTTACACCCACGTCTGTAACGACCATCTTAGGAGTTTCTAAACCTTCATCAATGCATAGGCCATAGAGCAGAGGTTTTAGCGTGCTGCCTGGTTCGCGAACAGCGGCTGCGCCATTCACCTGGCCACCATCAGTGGTGTCTTTAAAATCAGAAGAGCCGACGTAGGTTACTACTTTATGCGTTCTGTTATCGATGACGACTACCGCAGTGTTTTTAATATTCTTCAACCGAAGTGTTCTGACATAATCTCCGACCAGCTTTTCTGTTTTCATTTGAGTATTCATGATTATATTGGTCCGGATAATGTCGCCACCCCGCTTTTTTAATTTGTACGAAAGATGAGGAAGGTAGTGGGGCACTGTTCCTCGTGCAGCAGTCAGGGGTTCGGCAAGAGCATCTTCAATTTCTTTTTGGGCGAAAATTTTTTCGGCGGCAAACTTTCTCAGCCATTTATTTCTTTCCTGCACGATTAGTATATTATTTTTTCCCATGACAAGGGAAGAAGGGCGGTTGGGAATAATTGACAGCGCTGTGATCTCAGCTAAGGATAGGTGATCGGGATTTTTATTGAAATAAAGAATAGAGGCAGATTTTACACCTTCAATATTGCTTCCGTATGGAACAAGGTTCAGGTACATCTGCAGAATCTCATTCTTACTATATTTCATTTCGAGTTGAAAAGCACGGAATGTTTCTATGATCTTGTTGCCGATGTTTCTTTTTCGGTGTTCTAAGGCTCTTGCCACCTGCATGGTAATGGTGCTTGCTCCCGAGGTGGTCTTCAAGCGGAAAATATTTTTAAAAAAAGCTTTTACCACTGCGATAGCATTGACCCCAGGATGAGAATAAAAATATTTATCTTCTTTAGCGATGATCGCTTTCCTAAGCAATGGCGAGATCTCGTTTAACTCCGTTTTCATTCTCCATTTCTGATCGCTGGTGAGATAGGCGTTGATAACTTCTCCCTTGGCATCGGTGATGATGGTGGAGTATTCGATCCTGTCACGAAGAGGAAATATCCAGTTTAGAAGAAAAAAGATAATTGCCAGGCATGTAATGACGATTCCTGTTTTTTTCAATAAGCGGATGAGATATTGTTTGGTTATGAATTTCATATTTGTGTGGACAACCATGCCACGGTTTTAAACCGTGGCGCGGTTGCGATTATAAAATAAGACGTGGCATAGTGTCCGCCTTTGGAGTTCTTTGTAATCCAAATTTACTTTCTATAAAAATGTCAGTCCCCGACTTGACTTGTTCCCTTAACAAATATTTATCTTAAAAAATTTGCAAGCAATCTTTTTTCTTGATTAATTTTCCTGTCAAATTCTTTCAATCCTTGTATGGACTCTTCAGACCCGTCACGACCGACGCGTGACATCCCTCCCTAGTTAGTTTTACTATACTAATTTCTGTTTTTCCTCTCGTGAAAAAAGAATGATGAGCGAAATTTTTTGCTTAACTGATTTTGTTTAACCTAATTTTTCTTACCATAACCGACAATCTATATGCGTATCAAAACCCTTTTTGTCCCGCTATTTACCGGGATTATTTTTTTATATTCCTGCAATCGTAATTCTGTAAAACTTGATTATACGAACGCCAGGGGAGAAGTACCACGATTAGAAAATCTCGTTTTTCGTTTCAGCAATTCGCTGGTAAAAGACTCCATGCTGAATGTATGGGATTCTACGGAGTACATTTCATTTCAACCAGCCATACCGGGTCGGTTTCGTTGGGAAAGCCCTGACCAGTTGGTGTTTTCACCGTCGAGACCATTGTTCCCAGCTACCTCATACAAAGCAAAGATCGGCAGCGAAGTATTGCGGTATAGCAAATACGGCACGATCAAAAATTCAGATGACCTCAATTTTCATACACCGGATCTTGTCCTTGAAAATATCCGGGTAACGTGGATGTTGCAGGATGAACAAAAACATATTCCCGTGCCCCAGATCGATCTGTATTTTAATTACCGCGTCAATCCAACCGATCTGAAAGAGAAATTAAACATTGAAGTAGATGGAAAAAAGATGGATTATACCATGCAGACCCTTTCTGCGGATAATAAGATCTCTGTTCGCATCAATGGTCTTGCAAAAACCGAAGACAAAAATTACGAGGCCAGGATCACCATTGAAAAAGGACTGAAACCCGAAGAGGGAAATAATGCGACAAGCGACGTTCTTGCTTCTACCTTGTCTATTCCATCTCCGTATGTCCTCACTGTACAGAATGTGGAATCGGAACACGATGGCATGGAAGGCGTGGTAACGATCACAACCAGTCAGCAGTTAACGGGCGAAGATCTTTCATCTTACGTAAAGTTTAATCCCAAAATAAAATACACCACGGAGTTGACCGATAACGGATTTATTATTCGTAGCTCGGCTTTTGACGTTGAAAAAAGTTATGCCCTGAGCATTGTCAAGGGCTTGCGCGGGAAAATAGGTGGTGTCCTAAAAGAACAGTTTAACGGGAGTATAGCCTTTGGAGAACTTGAAGCAAATATTGCCTTTACCAACAGTAAGGCTATTTATTTGTCAAAACAAGGCGGTAAAAATATTGAAGTCAAGATCACCAACGTACCGAAGGTCAAATTGATCATCTCAAAAATTTATGAAAGCAACTTGCTGGTCTCCCAGCGCTATGGGTATTCTCCCAGGGAAACAAAAAAGACTGACGATGCGGACGAAGAAAGTGAATTTGATGGCGACTACTACGAATATGCCAGCAATAGGGATGAAACAACCCTGGGCGATGTGATCTATGAAAAAGAAATCGACTCTCGCTCGCTCCCCAAAAATGGGCCTAGTCGCATTTTGAATTTTTCCCAGTTCCAGGACCGCTTGCCCGATTTCCGCGGCATTTATCATGTGATGATACGATCTACAAAAGATTATTGGGTTCGTGACTCCCGTTTTATTTCGCTGTCCGATATTGGATTGATAGCAAAAGAAGGAGAAGACAAGATCCTGGTGTTTGCCAATTCTATTAAAACAGCTAATGCCATTGAGGGAGTAAATATATCCTTGTATGCAAATAACAATCAATTGATCGGCACTGGTGCCACAAAGGGTGATGGTGTGGCAGAAATTATCTGTGCAAAAAAGGAATTTGGTGGTTTCAAACCGGCGATGATCATAGCAAAGACAGCGGATGACTTCAACTATCTTCCTTTCAACAATACGGGAGTCAATACCTCGCGATTTGATGTGGGCGGCAAGCGAAACAACAGCACCGGTTTAGATGCATTTATCTACGCCGAAAGAGATATTTACCGGCCGGGAGAAAAAGTGAATTTTTCCGTCGTGCTTCGCAATAAGCAATGGAAAAGTCCTGGCGATATTCCTGTAAAGCTCAAGTTTCTTCTACCTAACGGCAAGGAATTAAAATCATTCAGGAAAAATCTGAGTGAGCAGGGATCCGTTGATGGAAATATTCCAATTGATATTTCCGCTATTACCGGGAGTTATTCACTGGAAGTTTATACTTCGAACGACGTTTTGCTTGGTTCAAAAAATTTTATGATCGAGGAGTTCGTGCCTGACAGAATAAAAGTAAATACTAAACTGGACAAGGAATTTTTAAGGCCCGGCGAATCAGCGACGCTTAATATCTCAGCAGTTAATTTCTTTGGCCCACCTGCCTCAAACCGGAATTACGAATGCGAGATCCAGGTCAAACCAAAATACTTTTCACCTGAAAAATATAGTGATTACAATTTTGACCTGGCAAATCCCAATACAACAATAAGTAAAGAAGTGAAGGAGGGAAAAACCAATGAGAACGGAGAAGCAATACAATCATTCGTGCTACGGAGCATGTATGCAAATAACGGGTTGCTCCAGGCAAACTTCTATACAACTGTATTTGATGAAACAGGAAGACCGGTTAGTCGTTCGTCATCGATCAATCTTGTGACACAGGACGTATTTTTTGGAATAAAATCGGATTGGTTTTACTACTATCCACTAAACCAGCCTGTGAAATTCCAATTAGCAGCCGTGAATAAAGATGGCAATGGAGTAACCGCAGTTGCAAAATTGCAGGTGGTGAAACATGAGTATAAAACTGTGCTTGTGAAAAGCGGGAATTATTTTCGATATGATTCTCAAAAACAGGATGAGCTCATGATCGAAAACGAACTCAGTATTGGTACCACGGCCTATTATTCTTATGTCCCGCGTTCGCCGGGAGATTATGAATTGCGGGTTTACCATCCGGGTTCAAACGCTTACGTGAGCAAAAGTTTTTACAGTTATGGTAGCTGGAGCTGGGGAATTGACAATAGTGCCTTTGAAGTGAATAATGAGGGCCACGTGGATATCGAGCTCGATAAAAAATCTTACTACAGCGGCGAAACGGTGAAAGCATTTTTCAAAACTCCATTTAGCGGAAGATTATTGGTGACAACAGAATCTGATCATGTACTTTCTTATCAATACGTAAATATTGAAAACCGCACCGCCAGGGTGGAATTGAAAGCATCCGGTGAAAATGTTCCCAACATATATATTACGGCTACACTGATCAAACCGCACGATGTTTCGGACATTCCTCTTACCGTAGCGCATGGTTTTGTGAATGTAAAGGTCGAGGAGAAAAGCAGGAAGATGCCGGTTGCAATCACTGCGCAAAAATCTGTCCGATCACACACGCATCAAAAAGTGAAAGTGAAGGCAGAGCCAGGAAGCTTTATCACCTTAGCTGCTGTTGACAATGGTGTGCTGCAGGTAAGTGATTTCAAAACTCCGGATCCTTATGATTATTTCTACCAGAAAAAAGCATTGCAGGTTGATGCATTCGACTTGTACCCCTTGTTATTTCCCGAAGTGAGAGCCGGACTCAGCAGCACAGGTGGCGACGGTGATCTGGAAATGAAGAAAAGAGTAAACCCGATGCCTGCAAAAAGGATTAAAATCCTGAGCTACTGGAGTGGAATTGCGAAATCTAATGGAAATGGCGAAGCCAGTTTCGAGTTTGACGTTCCGCAGTTCAGCGGCGAAGTAAGATTGATGGCGGTTGCTTATAAAGATCAGAACTTCGGTTCTGCCGAAAACACGATGACTGTCGCCGATCCGATTGTTATCAGTACTGCCTTACCGCGTTTCTTGAGTCCGGGTGATACTGTTACAGTTCCGGTCACGTTAAGCAATACAACGGCGCGACCTGCAAGTGTATCAGCAAATCTTAAAGTCGATGGACCCTTGAAAATTATCGGGGGTGCCAATCAATCAGTTTCGTTAAATGCCAAGAGTGAAGGGCGCGCAACATTCCAGGTTGTTGCCGCTCCTGCCGTTGCTGTAGGCAAGATCACAGTTACCGTCAATGGTCTCGGTGAAAAATTTAATGATGAAACGGAGATATCTGTCCGCCCCCCAGCTGGTTTACAAAAACGATCGGGCAGTGGGTCTGTTATTGGTGGCGGCACAGAAGCTATTAACATCAACACCAGCGATTTCATTCCAGGGAGCATAGACTATCAGTTGGTCGTAAGCCGCTCTCCGGTTGTTGAGCTGACTGATCATCTGCGATATCTTGTTCAATATCCATACGGCTGCACAGAGCAGACAGTGTCGGCTGCATTTCCACAATTGTATTATGGTGATATGGCGGATCTGATGGGATTAAACCAGGCAGTACGTAAACTAAACGCAAATACAAACATCATTGAGGCCATACGAAAAATAAAAATGCGGCAATTGTATAACGGTGCCGTTACTCTTTGGGATGGAGAAGGAAAAGAAGATTGGTGGGCGACTATTTATGCGGCACATTTTTTATTGGAGGCAAAAAAGGCTGACTTCGATGTGGACAATAGTTTGATTGAAACCATGCTGTCCTATATTGCGACAAGGCTCAAGAACAGGGAGCTTATCACTTATTATTACAACCGAAATGAGAACAGGAAGATCGCTCCAAAAGAAATTGCATATGGCCTGTATGTCCTCGCTTTGGCGGGACGGTCAAATATTTCAACGATGAATTACTACAAAGCGACTCCCGGCATTCTTGCACTCGATAGTAAGTATTTGTTGGCTGCGGCTTACGCTACGGCAGGTGATAAAAAATCCTTCAGCGCCATGTTGCCGACCTCGTTTAGTGGTGAGGAATCTGTGGCACAAACAGGAGGAAGTTATTATTCCGATGTTCGTGACGAAGCCATTGCCCTAAATGCGTTGATCGATGTGGATCCCGGGAATTCGCAAATTGGAATCATGGCAAAACACGTGGCTGATAAATTAAAATCCCGCTATTGGCTCAGCACGCAGGAAAGGGCATTTGCATTTTTAGCATTGGGTAAACTGGCAAGAAGTGCAAACAAATCAGACGTAACAGCTGAAGTAAAAGTGACAGAACCCTCTGGCAAGCTGAGGACTGTTGCGAAAATTTCAAACGGACAATGGAAAGGAGACGCTGCAACATTGAAAGGAAATAATGTTCAGATTGAAACCAAAGGCACTGGAAGATTATATTATTACTGGCAATCGGAAGGCATTAGTGCCAATGGCAAATACAAAGAGGAAGATAACTACATAAGCGTGAGGAAGCGTTTCTATGATCGGTTTGGAAATCCATTGAGTAGAAACACATTTAAGCAAAATGAGTTGATCATTGTTGGTATCACACTTGAAAATGCATACTCGACAGAACTAGATAATGTAGTGATCACTGATCTGCTGCCGGCTGGGTTTGAAATTGAAAATCCAAGGACAAAAGAAATACCGGGAATGGACTGGATAAAAAATGCAAGTGAACCCAGCGCACTCGATGTTCGTGATGACCGCATTAATTTCTTTGTTGACATTCGTTATTACAAACCACAGACCTATTATTATGCAGTGCGTGCAGTATCACCCGGCAGTTACGCTATGGGACCAGTGAGTGCCGATGCGATGTACAATGGAGAATATCATTCATACAACGGGGCAGGGATAATCCGAGTTCTGCAGTAATTTATTTTTAATGTTACAATTGAGAAGTACCATTCATGCAATGCAGCGGGCAATCATGAGTGTAGTGCAGTAAATGATTGCATTGTTCGAATTGCCGGGAGGCTTAACCCGGCAATTTTTATAGCTTGATTTCATGCGAGCCATTGGTGAAACTAATATTGCTATTGTCTGTAATCCACGGGCAGGCAATGGGAGGGCTATAGCTATTGACCTGATTTATTTTTCACATCAACGATGTGTAGTAGCGCATTCGTCGCAAATTAATTTGCGATTGTTCACAAGCCAGCACCGTAGCGGATGTGACAAAAAATCCTCTCACATAGAGAGGATTTCGATAACAAAGATTTATATCGATTAAGATTAATAATCCCTGTTGTATCCTCCACCGCCACCGCCACGGTTGTATCCGCCACCTTTGTTGTAGCCACCGCCGCCACCTTTATTGTAGCCGCCGCCACCACCGCCACCAAAGTTGCGTTTTTTGAATCCACCGCCGCCGCCGCCTTCCTGCTTCGGACGACTTTCGTTTACAACTAGGTTACGGCCTTCAACTTCTGAGCCGTTCAGTTGTGCGATAGCAGCTTGCGCCTCAGCATCGTTCGGCATTTCAACAAAACCGAATCCTTTGCTGCGCTGGGTAAATTTGTCAGTAACGATCTTGGCAGATGAAACTTCGCCAAATGGTGCAAATAAGTTGGACAGGTCTTGATCTTTAAGACTCCAACTAAGGTTTCCTACGTAAATGTTCATTTTGTGAGAATTTAAAAACAATAATAAGTGCCACCAGTGAAACAATGAACCAATGAACATTTACGAGAACGTTCAAGGACTTGTAAAACTGTAAAGAACACCAAAACGCAGCGAAATTAGTGGTTTTTTCGAAATACCGCCGCAAAAAATCATCAGGGCATTTTGAATTCGCGGGATTTACCCTGGCATGACAGTAATTATCCGCTCAAACAAGCAAAAAATCCCCACTTGTCGGGATCAAAACATTATTTTTTAACAAATGGCCTACTCGCCAACTACTTCAAACTCTACGTCAGTTGACTTACCATTGCCGAAATCAATGTGAGCCTTGTACGTCCCCAACTCTTTGACTTCGTCAGGCAGCGTAATTTTTTTGCGATCGATCTCGTATCCTTTCTGATCACGAATGGCGCGGCTGAGTTGAAGGCTGGTTACCGAACCAAAGATCTTGCCGCTGGTTCCGGTTTTAGCACCAACTTTTACGGGAGCTTCCTGCAGTTTTTCGATAACGCTATTTACTTCCGCAAGCATGGCCGCTTCTTTTTTCTGCTGTTGCTTTCTTTTTTCCTCGAGCTGCTTCATGTTTCCCTGGTTCGCTTCGATTGCCAGCTTGCGGGGAAGAAGAAAATTGCGGGCATAACCATTGCGAACTTTCACTACTTCATTCGCTCCACCCAGGTTATCGACATCCTGAATTAATATGACTTCCATGATAGTATTTTTTAGAGGTGAGTGGTGAGTTGTCAGTGGTGGGTACCACTTCGTCATCACTCATCGTTCACTATTTCAATAAGTCCGTTACATAAGGCAACAATGCCATTTGCCGGGCCTTCTTCACTGCATCAGAAACTTTCCGCTGGTATTTCAGGCTGTTACCGGTAAGACGACGGGGCAGTAACTTACCCTGTTCGTTCAAAAACTTTTTCAGGAAGTCCACATCTTTATAGTCAATGTACCGGATATGGTATTTCTTGAAACGGCAATATTTTTTTACCCGCTTGTCGCTCTTAATGGCGGTGAGGTATTTTATCTCATTTGCTTTTGCCATAACTACGCCTCCACAAGTTTTTCAGTTCCTGTTGGTACGCCACTTCTCTTTTTCTGGTTGTACTCGACGGCGTATTTATCAAGCTTGGTAACAAGATGACGAAGAACATTTTCGTCGCGAAGAAGCTGAACCTTCAGCCTCTCATTGAAGTCGGATGGCGCAGCATACTCCAGAACCCAGTACAAGCCTGTGGTTTTTTTCCGGATGGGATACGCTAGTGATTTTAATCCCCAGGCATTTTCTGCTACAATAGAACCGCCGTTGTCTTTAACGAGGGTAGCATACCTTTTTTGTTCTCCTTTGAATTCCTCATCGCTGAGAACGGGGGTAAAAATCACCATCAATTCATAATTGTTCATCAAATGGTTTTTAATTTAAAAATCGGGTTTAACCAATGGATCCCCAGCCTATAGTTGGGGAAATCTGCCGAAACAGATTTGGGGTCGCAAAGATAGGGGTTTGGGGTCGATGTCAGAGTCGGAAAAGAAGAAATTTTGAAAAGTGAATTCGGTGTCCCTGTGATTAACAGCGCATTTCCACCCAATTTGTGATCTATAATGTCTTCCATGTTTCTTATCACAAATGGGAAGTGCTTTCTATGTTTGCGTCTGCGGTAAAATCTTATTTGCGGCAAAAGGAACTTCGCGATAATGTGTTTCCCCGTCAACGTCCTATTATTAAAATGTGTGTCCTGAAAGATTTTTTAACAGATTTTCTTCCTGTATTCTGATGATCTTAACGTGCCGAGGCACGCTTTCATCGAAAGATTTTTTTAAGCCCGCAAAAATAGCCTACCTTCCAACCCTATAGAGCGCATCACCGCTTTCAAAATGTAATGAAATCACTTCCGGACTTGATCACAGATCCTGTGTATAACCAACCTCAACAGTTAAGTAGCTATCAACGGTTTTGGATAAAAAGGATACATGACAAAAGGGATCTGCCCTTTATTCAGCTTCTGACCATTATTCATCTTACCGTTATCCCAGTCGCTATTCTTTTATATACACCACTGCTAACTCATTGGTGGTGGTGGATCGTTGCCATCATTTATTTTTATTTTTCCCAGTTTTATCTAAAAGGAAGTTTTGGCCTGATGCTTCATTGTCTTTGTCATAGAAAATTTTTTAAGACTCGCGGCAGGCTTCTTAGCAAATATTTTTTTTGGTTCGTTTGTCCATTCTTTGGCCATTTGGGGGATTCCTATCATGTTCATCATATGGGAATGCATCATATTGAAAATAATATGCCCGATGATGCAAGCTCCACAATGGGTTATAGTCGGGATAGCTTCGTCGATTTTATGAAATACTGGCTGCGGTTTATGTTTCTTGGCCTTCGTGACGTTTTCGTTTATCTCTTTGCCAGGAAGAGGAAAAAAATGTATACAAAGGTCACGATCAGCGAGCTGGGATTTCTGGCTGTCGTCACGACACTTTGCTTTCTGAATTTTAAGGCGACATTGGTCATATTTGTTATCCCCTTCGTATTCGCCCGTTTTGTGATGATGCTTGGAAACTGGGCGCAGCATGCTTTTGTTGATGCTGCAGAACCTGAGAATGATTTTGCCAGCAATATCATTTGTTTAAACACTTCTTATAACCACAAATGCTGGAATGATGGCTATCACGCCATTCATCATATACGCCCCGGGGCACATTATACGGAGTTACCCATAATCTTCAAACAAATGCTTCCTGACTTTCAAAAAAACAGAACAATTGTTTTCGAGAAGGTGCATTACCTGCATATTTTCTTTTGGCTGATGTTTAAGCGTTATGATAAGTTGGCTGAACACATGGTCAATATCAATGGAACGTTCTCGAATAACGCTGATGTGATCACCTTATTAAAAAGCCGGACAAAAAAATTCGATCTTGATTTTTTCAGGTCAAAGTCCTAGGACGGACATTTTTTCATTTCCTCGCTAAAGCCGGAGACTGAATCACTGATCTCTTAGAGCAATAATGCTTTCCAAATGCATCATTTTTTTTTGGAAAATAATAGCATAACCATTATCCAAAAACAATTTCTGGTATTGGGGACTTGCGTAAAGGAAGTACACAGTGCGGGGAAACTGGTCACATGAAATGTTCAATTTCATTAAAAAATTTTTCAACACAGATTGATTAAATGGATTAAACAAAAAAAACACAGAATCTCCAGGCGCGATCTCATAATTCTCTACATTTTGATTAATTACCCTCCACACTATGTCAGGAAACTGCTCCTGTTTTTTTTTCATATTGAGTACAGCCTGGTCGCATAGCTCCGTCGCAAAATCAATCCCGGTGATTTCTTTAAATCCGTAGTGTGCTGCTACCATCATCACTCTTCCCTTGCCACAACCAAGATCAACAATTGAAGTGCAACCCGATATTTTTCGAAACGCGCTGAATAATTGTTCGAGCATGTAAAAACTCACGGCTTCATACCGTGAGCCTTCCTTTTTGTCTCCATCTATTATAGTCAGGTTTTTTAACTCAACCGGGGCAAAAGTGTTGGAACCATACTTTAGTGAGCCCCGAATGTTATCATACAACATGAAAAAAGCCATCCAGATATTCCAGTTAATAGCAACATACCAAAAGTGGGATAGATATTTCCAGGCGATCCTCATTGTTGCCGGTCACTGATTATAATTTGAGTTGATCACAATAAGCATCGCTTGCACCTGGCTCAATACGGCCTAATTGCTATTTATTGAATCTTCATTCAGGCGCAGGTCGATCATGCGCAGCTGCAAACTTTTCTGACCGTTCCATTCGTTTTCGTCAATCTTAAAGACAATGTCTACAGGTTTTTTCAGTTGTAACAATGGAAGTTTGTCTGCCATTCCGAAACCAATGCCGGTAATTGTTACATTCTCCTGTCTCAGGACAAAGCGAAGATGTAGCTCTTTTAAAATTTTTGAAAAGCCGGTCTCAAAAACATTTTTTACTAAAAAATGGGGTCGCAGGTTTTCTGGTCCGAATGGCTCCATTTGCGATATAATATTGTAAAATGGCCAGGTGATGTCTCTGAATTTTATTTCACTGTCAATAACAATTTCAGGCATTAATAATTCAGCCGGGATCGTTGTAGAAACTACTTCTTCAAATTTATCTCTGAAAGCATCTATTTTGTCTAACTCAATGGTCATTCCTGCCGCGGCGAAATGTCCACCGTAACCTAGTAAGTGTTCTTTACAAGCGTGAATAGCCTCATAGAGATTAAACCCGGGAACACTCCTGGCGCTACCGGCTGCGTACTCGCCCGATTGCGTCAATACAACGGTAGGGCGGTAGTAATGCTCGATCAATCTCGAAGCAACAATACCCACTACACCTTTATGCCAATGCGGCTGAAATACGACAGTAGATTTTTTGTTGATCAAAAATTCGTCGCCTTTAATTAACGCTAATGCTTCGTACGTGATGCTGCTGTCAGCCTCCTTGCGATCAGTATTATCGCTGTGCAGCATTTCAGCGTATTGCAATGCCTGTTCATAACTTTCAGCAATGAACATTAACACGGCCTTCCTTGCGTCGTCCATTCTTCCCGCCGCATTTACTCTCGGCGCTATCATAAAGACCAGGTTATTGATATGAAGCTTTTTTGTTAGCCCGCTTAAGTGAGAGAGCGCCTTTACGCCATTGTTGGGGTTTTCATTTGCTTTTTTTAATCCATAGTAAGCAAGTATGCGGTTCTCACCTGTTATGGGAACGATATCTGCGGCAATCGCCGTCGCTACGAGGTCCAGGTATTGGAAAGCTGCCTCATTGGGCAAATTTAATTTTTCAGCCAATGCGGTAATCAATTTAAAACCAACGCCACAGCCGCATAATTCTTTGTAGGGATAATTGCAATCCTTCTGTTTTGGATTCAAAATAGCAACTGCCTCTGGTAATTCAGCATCCGGCAAATGATGATCGCAAACTATAAAATCAATTCCAAGGTTTTTTGCGTAGGCGATCAATTCAACAGATTTGATACCGCAGTCAAGTGAGATAATCAAACTGTAATCATTTTCCTTTGCAAAATCGATCCCGGCCTTGCTTACACCGTATCCTTCGCGATAGCGATGTGGTATGTAAAAATCAAGATTCGAGTGAACCTTGTAAAGGAATTGATACATGCTGGCCACGGCAGTAGTACCATCAACATCATAGTCTCCAAACACAAGAATTTTTTCCTGCTTTTCAATGGCGGTAATAATTCTATTCACTGCCTTGTCCATATCCTTCATTAGCCATGGGTCATGAAGGTCGGTTAACTGCGGCCGGTAGAAATTTTTTGCCTGCTCGAACGTTTCAATATTTCTCTGGATCAGAATTTTGCAAATGGCAGAGTGAATCTTTAGAGATTGTTGTAATGCCGCCACTTTTTGACCATCTGTCTGTAATATCGTCCAGCGTTTTTCCATTAGAAGCCCCTCGCGACTCTCAATTTAATACTTTCTGTCCGTAACAAAGTTCACAAGATTTTGAAGGCCTTGTCTGTATTGATTGTCAGGAAACTGATAGAGAATGTCGATCGCATTTTGCCTAAAACCATTCATTTTTTCAATGGAATAACTTATTCCTCCACGCTCAATCACCTTATCAATGACATATTTTATTTTCTCGGGATTGTTATTCTCATTTTTAATGATGAAAATAATTTTTCTTCTTGTTTCTTTATCCGTGTTGTTCAAAGTATAAATGAGGGGCAGCGTTAATTTTTTCTCTTTAATATCATTGCCTGTTGGTTTTCCAACATTATCGTTGGCATAATCAAACAGATCATCTTTGATCTGGAAAGCCATGCCGGCATGTTCACCAAATGCTCTAAGTTTTTCTGTGACAGAACTGTCATTGGTCGTTGACCAGGCCCCGGCAGCACAGGCAGAGGCGACTAAGGATGCAGTCTTGTTGCGGATGATATCATAATAAACATCCTCCTTCAAATTTAAGTTGCGAGCTTTCTCAAGTTGCAGCAGTTCACCTTCACTCATCTTTCTTACTGCATCGGAGAGTATATGCAAAATCTGGTAATCATTGTGGTCCAGGGAAAGCAGCAATCCCTTAGCCAGGAGATAATCTCCGATAAGAACGGTCGCTTTGGCCTTCCACAATGCGTAGACGGAAAAGAATCCCCTCCTTTCCATTGAGTCGTCCACCACGTCATCATGCATCAGCGTAGCAGTATGAAGAACTTCTACCAGTGATGCTGCCCTGTAAGTTGTTTCATTTATTTCACCGCAGAGCTTGGCAGAAAGAAAAACGAACATGGGTCTTAGCTGCTTTCCTTTCCGCTTTACAATGTAACGCATGATGCGGTCAAGCATGGGTGCCTGGCTATTTACAGCCTCTTTGAATTTTATTTCAAAGGTTTTTAATTCATTTTCTATCAAATCGACTGGCAGCTTCATTGGTAATGGCGGCAAGATACGTTTCAAAAATCAAGCGATTAAGATATGGTCAAGACCTATTTTTTAATAACCTAAATATCAAAAAAATAACGGCAAAAGAACGGCTGCGTAAAAATTTTAAAATTTGGTATTTAGCTTTCAGTTTATATTTTTGCCAAAGATTAGGACATTGTTGTTTTCAAAAATTTTAATTCTTAGTTATGGCAAGCAAAAAGTACACACTATTAGCAGGCCTATTCTGCCTGTTAGTATCCTTTGCGTTTTCACAAGCACAGATCAGGTCGTACGAAGACTCTTCTGTGATTCCCACCAAACGAATGCCTCAGCATACTGAGTTTTTGAATGGCACTTATAATTATCCTGCAAAGCCTCGGAATCAATGGGAAGTTGGAATTAAGGGCGGTCTTTCTTCAATTTCTGGCGATGTGCGTGCGCGAATCCCAACATTTGGTGGTGGAATTCATGTAAGAAAAGCATTTGGTTACGTTTTTTCGATGAGGTTGGAATATGACTATCTTACCGCAAAGGGGTTGAACTTTTCTGGTTCACAGGGCTATGTTAGAAATAATGTTTTACAACCTATTTATGCGCCTAATCCCGGCACAGTTCCCGTTATTTTTTACAACTACAAAACAACTATCTCGGAACTGGGGATCCATGGCATCGTTACGTTAAACAATATCCGTTTTCACAAGGCTAAAACGGGTATGAATTTTTACGGATTTGGCGGCATAGCGGGGATGGTTTACAATGCCAAATACAATGCCCTCAATTCGAGTGGTCAACCTTACGATTATTCGAGCATCACGTCTGCAAATTATCCCGACAGAAAAACGACTATAAAAGCTTTGAAAAATATGCTCGATGATAGCTATGAAACCAAAGCTGAAAGAGATCCGTTGCAACCCAAACTGGGTAGTAATCCTTTCAAGCCCGCATTCGTTGTGGGTGCAGGTGTGCAGATCAAACTTTCTACCCGCTTCAATATCGCAATTGAAGATAAATTTACTTCGGTAAAGACCGATCTGTTAGATGGCCAGCAATGGCAGGAGAATTTTGGTTTTGGGAATACCGGAGCGGTTGCTCAAACGCGGGATTATGACTCATACAATTTTTTGAGTGTAGGATTGAACGTGAACCTGGGAGCAAAATCTGTCGAACCACTTTGGTGGCTGAATCCATTGGATTATGCTTACAGCGAAATCCGCAAACCAAAGCTCATGATCATGCCTAAGGTAATTCTGCCTGATGCAGACGGCGATGGTGTGACTGATCAGTTCGACCAGGAACAAACCCCCCAAGGCTGTCCTGTTGATACCCATGGTGTGAGCCTTGATACAGACGGTGATGGTGTTCCTGACTGTAAGGACAAGGAAAAAATTACTCCGACTATTTGCCAGCCCGTAGATGCTGATGGTGTTGGTAAGTGTCCATGCCCTGACACTAGTTGTTATGCTAACCTGGTAATGAAGGGTGCAAATGATTGTGCTACCAAACTGGGTGCATTGCCAAGTGTCACCTTCACTGGTAAGTCAGTTACTTTAAGTAAAGACGCACAAAGCTTGTTGGCAAGTGTTGGTGCCCGTATGCGCAACAATCCTGAATGTAAGGTGGTAGTTGTTGGTTACTGCAACTCTACAAAACAAGAACAACAACTCAGCTGGGATAGAGTAAATGCTGTGATCAATTACCTGGTAGAAAAAGAAGGTATTAGTGGTGACAGGTTTATCTTCCAATATGGCCAGGAAGGTGGTGATTGCGCTACCGTTGATCTGCGCGGTGCTGCGGAAGGTGAGGAAGGTCCAAACACGGTACCTGCTCCACACCCCAATTTGAGAAAAACTAAGTAAGTGTACATTTTGCTGATAGATAGAAAACCCTCCCCTCGTGGAGGGTTTTTTTTGGTTGATGCTACAGCCGATGACGAGTTTGAAAGCACAAATGATTGCCGGGTTATCTAAAACGCATATAGCATTCAGGCACATGTCACCCCACCTTTACAAAAACCTTAACTCCAAACGTTTGACCGGCCATCTTTTTTACGACAGATTTGCGTGAATCAATTAACTTTGCCGACCTTTTTATGAGACTTGTCCTTATTCTTTCAATAATTGTTTTGTTGGCGGGTTGTCATGGCGTCAACAAGATCCTTAAAAACAAGGATCCGGAATACAAACTTCGCATGGCCGAAAAATACTATGTCAAAAAAAAGTATAACTATGCCTTCCAGCTTTTTGAAGATGTAGTCCCTTATTACAAAACGGGTAAAGAATTTGAAAACATTTATTATAAAATGGCCTACTGCACTTACTATCAGCGGGATTATTTGAGCTCAGAGAATTACTTTAAAACATACCTGGAGCTTTTCCCCAACAGTTCAAGGGCGGAAGAAATGGATTACATGCGAGCTTATTGCTACTACAAGCAATCCCCTAAAGCGGAACTCGATCAGACTAATACGGTAAAGACTATTGGTTTGATGCAGAGTTTTATTAACACACATCCAGGTTCTGCCCGTATCAAAGACGCCAACGATATAATTGACATTTGTCACGTTAAGCTGGAAACAAAGGACTATCGGGCGGCCCAGCTCTATTATGATGTGGGCCAGTTTAGAGCTGCTGCAGTTGCCTTCACAGAAGTTTTAAACAACTATCCCGAGTCAACCAGGGGAGATGAATACAAATTGATGACGATACGCTCTTACTATAGGTATGCTGAATTAAGTGTGGAGGATAAAAAAGTCGAAAGATTTGAAAAAGTAATTGAAGAGTGCAATGATTTTACAGATCGCTTTCCTGAAAGTAAACTGGCGAAAGATGTTGAACATTATTTAAATTTGTCACAAACTAATCTTAAAAACTTATCAAATGAGCAAACTAAGGCGTCAACTTAGTTCCGGTACGGTGAACATTGTAGAAACAAGAAGTCTTACTGATATCAAGGACAAGACCGGGAATCTCTATGAGTCTATATCTATCGTTGCAAAACGGGCAAACCAGATCAATATTTCTCTAAAAGAGGAATTGCACAACAAACTTGAAGAATTTGCGAGCCATACAGACAGCCTGGAAGAAATTCATGAGAACAAAGAGCAAATAGAGATATCCAGGGCTTACGAACGCATGCCAAATCCGGCATTGCTGGCCACGCAGGAATTTCTTGACGAGAAAATCTATTTCCGCAAAGGAGAAGACGATCTTTTCAGTTGAGGAAATATTTCAAAGACGATCGTAAAAATTTTCGGCGTCCCAGTTTCGGGACGCTTTTTTACTTTGTGATGGATAAAAAGAATGATTGAAAAGTCTGAGCCCTGATGCTACACGGGACGATAAAGCTGGTATCAAAAATAAAATCTTGCTATTTTGTGACTCAATCAGCATGCTACAAGGCAAAAAAATATTGATTGGAATAACGGGCAGCATTGCGGCATATAAATCTATCTTCCTCATCCGCCTGCTGGTAAAAGAAGGTGCAGAGGTCAAAGTTGTTATGACGCCGTCAGCCAGGGACTTTGTTACCAGCCTTACTTTATCAACCATTTCAAAAAATCCTGTGCTCACTGAACTGTTCGATGAGCAGTCATGGGCTAATCATGTGATGCTTGGCCGCTGGGCCGATATCATGTTGATTGCCCCCCTTAGTTGCAATACCCTCGCAAAAATGGCACACGGGCTTTGCGACAACTTGCTGCTTGCCGTTTATTTATCGGCCACCTGTCCTGTTGTCGTTGCTCCTGCGATGGACGAGGACATGTGGAATCACCCATCGACAAAAGAAAACTTTAGAAAGATCGAATCTTTCGGAAATAAAATCATTCCGGTTGAAAAAGGAGAACTAGCCAGCGGGCTCCATGGCGAGGGGCGCATGGCGGAGCCGGAGAAAATCCTTCAGTTCCTTGTTGAGAATTTTTTTTCGATCAGATCGTTGAAAGGTAAGAAAGCATTTGTTTCTGCCGGGCCAACATACGAACCCATTGACCCGGTGCGGTTTATTGGGAATTATTCAAGCGGTAAAATGGGCGTGGCTATTGCAAAGGAACTCTACAACAGGGGAGCAGAGGTTACTTTGATATCAGGGCCCGCAAGTATTGACTCGATCAATGGCTTGCACCTGGTAAAAGTGAACACGGCTGAGGAGATGTACAATGCCTGTACGAGAACTTTTAAAAATGTTGATATAGGCGTAATGGCAGCAGCCGTGGCGGATTACACGCCTGTAAGAAAAGAAAAGGATAAAATTAAAAAGACTGGAAAAGAGCTCTTACTGGAATTGAAGCAAACGCAGGATATTTTGAAATCGCTGGGCGAACAAAAAAAGAAAAAGCAGGTGCTGGTGGGTTTCGCTTTGGAAACAAGTAATGAAAAAAAGAATGCTTTGGAAAAATTAAAAAAGAAAAATGCGGACCTGATCGTTTTAAATTCACTCAACGATACTGAGGCTGGTTTCGGTAAGGATACGAATAAGATAACTATTTTTGAAAGGGGTGGAAAAGAATTTCAATTCGATACCAAGTCCAAGCAGGAAGTGGCGAAGGATATTGTGAATACAATCATTCAATTATTCTATGCATAAGAAAATTTTGATTATCCTGATTTTTGTTTCATCGGCTGCTCTTACGGAGGCGCAGGAATTACAGGCTAGGATATCGGTGTTGGCAAATAAGATCAGCACCCAGGTTGATAAAAAGACCTTCCAAACTCTGCAGAATGCCCTGATGAATTTTGTCAACAACCGAAAATGGACAAATGATGTTTTTCAAACTAACGAAAGAATTAACTGTAATTTCCTGATCAATATTGACAAGGAACTGGGCGACAATGTGTATAAGGCCACACTGACCGTGCAGGCGGCAAGACCCATTTATAATACCACCTACGAATCCCCCCTGATAAATTTCCAGGATGACAATCTCACTTTTCGTTACCTGGAATTCCAGCCAATTGAATTTAATGAAAATCGCATACAGGGTTCCGATCCCATGGCGGCGAATCTTACGGCAGTACTGGCTTACTATGTTTATGTCATCCTGGGCATGGATTATGACTCCTATTCTTTGCGAGGTGGAGATCCCTATTTTCAAAAAGCATGGAACATTGTAAATAACGCTCCCGAAGGAAGGGACATTACGGGTTGGAAACAATTTGATGGATTGAGAAACCGCTATTTCCTTGCGGAGAATATCAATAATAACCGATTCGCATTGATGCATGATGCCTTGTATGCTTATTATCGAAGCGGTCTGGATAATTTTTATGATAATGAAGACGCCGGGAGAAATGGGATTTTGAACTGTCTCAACAGCCTTAACCGGATCAATACTGAAAATCCCAATTCCATGCTGGTACAGTTTTTTTTCCAGGGCAAAAGCACGGAATTGGTGAAAATGTTCAGCAAAGCCAACCCTGATCTTAAAAAGCGGGCAAGGGACCTATTGGTGAAGCTCGACATTACAAATGTAAATGCCTATAACGACCTGAGATGAAAAATTTCCTGGGCATCGTCCTGCTGATGGTGCTGGCGTTTTCCTGCGTCAACCGAGAGAAGAAGGCTGACATTTTATCCGAGAGTAAGATGAAGGAAGTGATGTGGGATATGATCCGCGCGGACCAATACGTGTCAGACCACCTGGCCAGGGACTCCACGCGAAATAAAAAAGTAGAATCAGTGAAGTTGTACGAAGAGATATTTCATCTTCACAAAGTAACCCGCGATCAGTTCAAGCGAAGTCTTGCCTACTATACTTCACAACCTGATCTGTTTCGCCCAATCATAGATTCTCTCGCAAAACGTAAGTCGGAATTTATGCTACCTCCTACTACCATTCATCTGCCTTCTCCTGACTCTTCGAGAAAGCCAACTTTGCCTAAGCGATTTCAGAAAAGATAGATCCAAGTTTGCTAATTTTATCGCTAATTAATTTTATGAATAAGGTTGTGGCCAATGCTGACGAAGCGATCAGGGATATTTCAGATGGTAACGTGATAATGCTCGGCGGGTTTGGGCTTTGTGGTATTCCTGAAAATTGTATTGCAGCCCTGGTGAGAAAAGGCGTTAAAGATCTCACCTGTATTTCAAACAATGCGGGGGTTGATGATTTTGGAATTGGTTTGATGCTTCAAAAAAGGCAGGTGAAAAAAATGATCTCATCTTATGTCGGGGAGAATGCGGAGTTTGAGAGGCAACTGTTGAGTGGAGAGCTCCAGGTAGAACTAATACCGCAGGGCACGCTTGCTACCCGCTGTCTTGCTGCAGGCTATGGAATGCCCGCTGTTTATACACCGGCCGGTGCCGGGACGGAGGTAGCAGAGGGAAAGGAAATGCGAAGCTTCAGTGGCAAGGAATACTTGCTGGAGTACGCATTCGAGGCGCACTATGCCATCGTAAAAGCCTGGAAGGGCGACACAGAAGGAAATTTAATTTACAAAGAGACAGCGAGAAATTTCAATCCGCTGATGGCGATGGCTGGTAGGGTAACCATTGCAGAAGTTGAACACCTCGTCGATGCTGGCGGGCTCGACCCCGATTGTATACACACACCGGGCATCTATGTGCATCGCATTTTTCAAGGGGTGAATTATGAAAAAAGAATTGAACAAAGAACGGTGAGAAAGACTTGAACGAGATAGACAGAGGAGTCCTTACGACAATGCGAGAATGCCCGCTGGTAAACGTCAGCAGGGCAACAAGATCTAAATCGGCAATAAAAATTCTAGCTGCAAAAAAATTATGCCACTCACTAAAGAGCAAATAGCGCAACGTATAGCAAAAGAACTCAGGGACGGCTTCTACGTAAACCTTGGAATTGGAATACCCACACTGGTAGCGAATTATATTCCTGCGGGGATAAAAGTTGTTTTGCAAAGCGAAAATGGTTTGTTGGGGATAGGGCCTTTTCCCGAAGAAGGCAAAGAAGATCCCGATCTGATCAATGCGGGCAAGCAAACGATCACGACGATTCCCGGCTCCGCATTTTTTGACTCGGCTATGAGCTTTGGAATGATTCGGGCAGGCAAGGTAGACCTGACTGTATTGGGTGCCATGGAAGTGAGTGAAAAAGGTGATATTGCTAACTGGAAGATACCGGGAAAAATGGTGAAAGGGATGGGAGGCGCAATGGATCTTGTGGCCAGCGCAAAAAATATCATCGTGGCGATGGTGCACACCAACCCAAAAGGCGAATCAAAATTATTATCATATTGCACGTTGCCATTGACCGGCGTCAGGTGTGTGAAAAAGATCGTGACTGACCTGGCCGTTCTCGACGTAACGGAAAATGGATTTAAATTACTAGAAAGAGCTCCGGGGATATCCATTGATGAAATAAAAACTAAAACGGAAGGAAAGCTTATTGTTCCAGGGGAGATTCCCGAGATGAGCTTTTGAAGAAATAGTTAATCGATCAAATTATTTTTTACCGCAAAAAATACAAGGCCAGCCGTGTTCTTGCTTCCAAAGCGCTCCATTAGCCGGTCTTTAATTGCTTCAACGGTGCGAGGGCTGATCTCCATCTTCTGGGCAATTTCCTGCGCGGTAAATTCCATGCAGATAAAGCGAAGCACGTCTTTTTCCTTATCGCTCAAAGTTATTTCATTGTTCAATGAAGGAACCACTTTTTGCCTGGCGTGTGAACGTTTGAGCAAGATGCGATTTACAAAATTGTTGAGATAATAGCCTTTTTCATATACTTCCATGATAGCACGGCGAATCTCCATGGGCTCCGCACTCTTCAACAAGTATCCATTCGCGCCATTTTCCATCAGGTGATAAACAAAGCGTTCGTCCTCGTACATGCTCAGCACGATCACATAAATATTGGGATATTGCTTACTGATAGCTTTGGTAGTTTCAATACCATCTTTGCCCGGCATGCGAAGGTCCATTAATACCACGTCAGGCTGGGCTTCAGGAATGCCTGCCAGCAGATCTTCACCATTTTCGGCTTCCAGCACAAATTTGATATTCGTGTAGGGACGAAGAGAGAGGACTACACCCTTTCGGAAAATTTTGTGATCGTCGGCAATGGCGACTTTAATGATTCCCATAGTTATCAGATATGCGGTAAAGTTAGCAATTAAAATGGTCAGGATTCATAAGGATCGTCCTTCGGAAGTTCCAATGTGATCTTATAATAAGTTTGAGAAATATCTTTTTCAAAATTAATGTTGCCATGAACGACGCGCAGACGGCTGCTGATATTTTTTAGACCTAGTCCGATATTGCTTTTGTTCAGTTTTTCGAAATCGGATTGTATGATGCCGCGACCATCGTGGTGAATGCGCAAATAAAATTTATCACCATGAACATTTTGCGTGAGGTGGATAAAGCTCGAATTGCTGTGCTTTAGTATATTGTTGATGAGCTCCTGTATAATGCGAAAGACCACAAGTTCTTTTTCAGGTTTTAGTCTTTCACTATAATCATGAAAGCGACTGCTGGTGTTGATGGTACCAGAGCCGCTGATCTTTTGAAACAAATCGCTCACGGCTGATTCCAAACCAAAGTTTTTGAGGGTGGGAGGCATCAGGCTGTGACTGATATTGCGAATAAGCTGTATGGTATCGTCGATGATCTGTCTTGCCTGGAATATCGACTGCAATTGAGTGGCCTTGTCCTGGTTGACCAGGTTTTCATTCAAATATAACCTGGCTGTGGCCAATAGAGGTCCGGCATCATCATGGAGGTCTGCAGCCAGTCTTTGCCTTTCTTCCTCCTGCAATTTGATGGAAGCGGTCAGCATCATTTTTTGCTGCTCGATTTCCATTTGCTGCAGCTTTTGCTGGTAGCGGATCACCTTGCGCTGGTGGAAAATGATAAAAAGAATAAGCCCGATTACAAGCACTAACATCCCTAGAGTGCCCAAAAAGAGCACAAGGGAGACGTCTGAACGTGGCGTGGCTTGTAAGAAGAACATTTTATTTATTTATTAACTGGTGGTCAATATCTAAATATGGTACATTTTTTTTCCCAGGTTTTTTTCGTTCTTGTTTAGCAAATAAGAAAATGGAAATCACGAATAAAATATTTTTTATGTCGTCAAATAAATAACTATAGTACCAATATGCATCCATTTCTTTTGTTGTAAAATTGTTCGCAAGAATATTAAAGAAAAACGATCCGGCTAAATAAAAAACTATCCCGACTATCAACCAGAATTCTGGTTTTGTAATGATAGATTGACTCTCAATCCTTCGAAATTCCTCATACAAATACAAGAAACTGTAAACAAAAATCAAGATGGTTTCAATTCCTATAGGCACTGAGTCTAATCTGCGATAAGAGAATACGAAATAATCTATAAACTGAAAGGAAATAAAACCTAGAGATAAGATTAAAATAATTTTTTTAAGGTTCCTATTTCTGATTGAATACCAAAAAATAAAAGCAAAGGTTACGTATTCAATGAAGGTGTAAAATAATCTCGAAAATTTTCTGTAATCTTTGGGCAGACTGTTATGAAAGTAAAGGAGAAGAAATATAATCAAAGAATAGATGACTACGCTAATTACTCTTGGTTCTGAATAAATCTTTTTAAGCAAAAATGGAAAAACCAGAATAGGTAGTAGATACGAAATTAATATTATAGATGAAAATAGGCTTTCTATATCGGTGGATTTTATCCAAAGATAGAAAACCTACTTAAAAATACTAGGTTTAAGCCTTAAACAAGTGAAATTTTCTGCTTAATCTTCTTCCCAAATAATAATTGAAATGTCGTTATCCGGAAAACGATT
>VBAQ01000304.1 GCA_005883765.1 Bacteroidota bacterium | reverse complement strand
TTCTATTCCTATTCGTGGACAATATGAGCAAGCCTGCAATGCGACAGCCCTGGAGAAATTAGGAATTACATGCTTAAAAAATATCGATCCAAATTTTTCTTCTGCATTTTACCATTGGATCCAGGAAAAAAAATCAGTGTCCATTGACTACAGTAAAACGATTCCCGAAACATTGGAATATCTTTTTTCATTGCATGAAAAAGTAACGGCTCAAAAATTACAAATGAACGGTCACTAATGACTTCTCTTAATTTCCATTTTCAACAACAACTAATTCCCGCAGGACAATCCAAGGCGCATTCTTCTTTTTGGCCATCTTCCGGTAGAAATATTTTGGAAGAATCCATTTCCTGAGGAGCTTCTGTTGATCGTACCCGGTTTTGCTCAAATAATTTTTTTTGCAATTGCCTTCTCGCCCTAGCCAGGTTTGATTTTGAAGTGCCAATTGAAATTCCCAATTGGTTTGATATTTCTTCATGGGTGAATCCCTCAATGGCGAAAAGGTTAAAAACCGTTCTGTATCCGGGCGTCAACTCTTGAACCGATCTCAACATCTCCTCATATGAGATACTATCAAGCGCATCCTCTCCCCCCGCTGATAATTGGATCATTCCATCATCTATTTCCGTTGTGAACCGGTATTTGGAATTTCTGCGAAAATGATCGATGGCCGTGTAGATCATTATTTTTCGCAGCCAGCCTGCAAAAGAAGCTATTACATCCGCATATGCAGGTTTGTAATGATGGACTTCCTTGAAAATTTTTAAAAACCCGTCGTTCAATATTTCAATGGAATCATCATGACTACTGGTATAGCGGCGACATATGGACATAGCATAGCCATAAAAAGAGTAATAAATTTTTTTTTGGCTGTGCCTGTCGTTCAAAGCGCATCTCTCAATAAGCATGGTTAGCTCGTCTGCCTGCAGCAAATTCCATTGTTCAGTTACAGAAGAGTGGTCACCTTCTACTTCACGAGCGCCTTTAGTCATTGCTTTTGGTTGTTTATAAGATGGACTGATATGCATTCGAATACAATTAAGGAACATTTTCATTTTCCGCAATCATCTCTTTAGTCACACGTTACTTTTGATGATTACTTGGTTGAATACTTTGAGTACAAGGTCAAAGTCGTTGCAAAATTGAAGACACCAAATGACTTAACGTTGGAGATATTCCCTATTTGATCTGGATGTGTTCCCCATTTTACGAATAACCGGACTATTTGCCTCGTCGTGCAATCTCTGCGCCGATCTTGCAACGTACCGACACCTCCGCAGCAATTTCAAGCACAGGTTCTGCCGTTAAAAGATTTGCTCCTTAAATAAATCCTTGCGCATCTTGTTTATAAAATGAGTGATGGTCTATTATAAAATGGGGCGAAGTCCTCAAACATCTCACAAGAATAGTGGTTTGTTTTGCTCTTGAAATTCTTTTCACAATTCTAAAACATTATTTATGAAAGTCTTTTTTGCTTTTACAATATTCGCTGTCACCAGCCTCTTTTCATCAAATCTATTTGCCCAATCCGGCAAATTGCAAACGGCATCCCTTAAAGACAAACAATTGCAACAAGAGCCTGCAACAAAAAATCTTTACATAGATGTTCATCACCTGGGAGCAGGAAAGGTCACGGTCAAGGATGTTGCGGTAGCACATCAAAAGGACCTGGCTGTTGAAGAGAAATATGGAGTGAACATAATTCAATACTGGTTTGACGAGGCAAAAGGAGATGTGTACTGCCTTTCATCTGCTGCTGACCCGGAAGCTATTCGCAAAACGCATGCAGAAGCGCATGGGCTCTTGCCTGACAAAGTTTTCCAGGTAACGTCCGGAAAAGAGGAAGCCTTAGAAGGCAAAGACAACCTCTACCTGGATATACACGAACTAGGCGCAGGAAAAGTTTCTGCAAAGGATGTAGCCGAAGCGCATAAGAAAGATCTGGCCGTTCAAAAAAAATATGGTGTGAATCTTATCAATTACTGGGTAGATGAAAAAAATGGCACCGTAATGTGTTTAGCCCAGGCACCAGATTCTACAGCGCTGATCAACACCCATAAGGAAGCGCATGGCCTGATCCCGCTTTCAGTTGCGCAAGTAAAGCAGGGTCAATAATCAGAATTTAATTTTCTAACTAAATCATGGAGATTAAAAAATGAAAAAATCATTTGCAGCTATTCGCCCCAATATTAACACGGCTGATAACAAGCCAGGTCATCTTTTGCGTAGGCAAGTGACTGCTGTTCATTTCATCGTGTTGTTTGCAATTCTATTTACTGGTTGTAAAAAATATGAAACGCAACCAAACAACGGATCTCAGATGGCGAGTGTTAGCAAGCTGAGTGCCGACATGGAAGTTCTTACTTACTATAGAGGACTTGGCAAGGAGACGCTGCAGGAGCTACAGCAAGCTCGCGCAGCAACCGCCAGGTATCAAAACATCAGCAATGCATTTGCCGATGGATATGCCGACATTAATCTTGTGATGCCAAATATGGGGTACCATTTTATGAAATCGAAACTTGTTGATTCCGTATTTAATGTGAGGAAACCGGAGCTCCTCGTGTATAACAAGAATGAGAATGGAAACTTCGAACTGGGTGCTGTAGAATATGCCATACCCATCAATCCCCAGTCGCCGCACGTTGCCCCGGAAGGTTTTACTGGTGATGCCGATGTATGGGATTTCAACACCCTTAATACCGGGTTATGGACTCTTCATGCCTGGGTTTGGAAAAACAATCCGGATGGAGTCTTTAATCCAACTAATCCCCTCGTAACGGTGCGCTAACGGCGGCAAGAATAACGGCAGAACAGTTACCCTTGCCATTTGCCGGTCAAGAAAAGTGAAACATTAGAAAACAAACTAGAAATTAACTTATGATGATATTAATGGATCGTTACCGCAAATTCCATTTCACAAAAAATGCTTTAATCGTGGTTGCGATGGTTGGCTTTTTATATGCTTGCAAAAAAAGCGCAGACGCCCCGACTACTGTTGATTGCGCTGGCCCGGCAAAATCGTTTGCGACGGACGTAAGACCGATAGCGCAAGCTTCCTGCGCTTTCGATTCTGATTGCCATGGCTCCGGCAGTAGTAGTGGGCCCGGCGAATTACTTAATTACTCCGAAATATTCAGTGCACGCTCAATCATACGTTCTTCTGTTTTATCAGGGGAAATGCCTAAGGGCGGAAGTTTGACAGCA
>VBAQ01000301.1 GCA_005883765.1 Bacteroidota bacterium | reverse complement strand
TTGTTTTTATCTTGAAAAACTTGACGACAACAAAACTAAAATCATCAACGAATCTTATTATGAACCTGCAAACTTAATGGTGAAGGTTATGAATGCTTTGATGATGAAAAAAAAGATGGGGCAGATACAGGAACAAATTCTTTCAAACATTAAATCAATTGCAGAAAAGTAAAACCGTATGGCGACCATTCACAACGAAATCACTATAAACGCAAGCGTTGAAAAAATTTGGGAAGCATTAGCGAACGTTGAAATGCTTGACAAATACGATCCGAATGTTAAACAATCAACTGTACTTACAACAATTAAAGGGGGCCTAGGTGCAAAAAGAAAAGTGCTGATGCGTGACGGCAAAAATTGGTTTGATGAAAAAATAACCGTCTTCAAGCCAAACGAAGCATTGACATATCAACTTACTGATTGTTCTTTTCCAATCAAAGGATTAACCCACAGTTATAGCTTTGAAAACATCGGCACCCAGACCAAAGTAAAACAAGAAATGCAATACACAGTAAAGTTTGGTTTGTTCGGAAAGTTGCTGAATGCAATAATGATTCGTAAACAATCAGACACAGGAATAAAAAAATTCTTTGCCGGACTTAAATCGCATGTTGAAACAAACTAAACTTCTCTCGTGAAGCACTGCCCACAAGACCTTTAATAAGTCTCCTGGGACTTATCATTCTAAATGGACCATGGCAACCGTGGAAGGAGGCGGGGACTAATACACAAAGTAGGTCTTCAAACCTATGCTATTGGCAAGTTCACCCCGTCTCTTTCCACAAATATCATAAAGCCGCTTTCGTGTTATCGGAATTTCAAAGAGCTCCTGCAAGAAGGTCTTTAGTAATTCTAGGGAAACGGATTAACAATTGATTTCACTCTAAAGGCTATTGGGGCTAACGAATACCGTGTTTTTCATCTTTCGGTTCGCTGCTCCTTGTTTTCCCAGCTTGACATTTACTATTGAGAAACAGAATAAATTTTTATCTTTAGTAACAACGTTCGGCTACCGTCGCCGGGGGCGACGAATGGATGAAGTCCCCAACAGCACAAATGCCTGGGACGTTGGGCGTAAGCGTAGCAGACAACTTAATAGACAAAACTTTTTGACAAAATGAACAAGACATCAATATTAATTTTAGGACTTGTCACTTCATTCTGTTTGGGTTTTGCTTTCAAGACAATAATTGTTAAACAAAATAATTCTAACACGACAAAAATGAAAAAAGTAACAGGCATAGGCGGTATTTTCTTCAAATGTAAAGACCCAAAAGCAATTAACGAATGGTATAAAACACACCTTGGGTTTGACACAAGCCCATATGGAACAAGCTTTGAATGGCGGCAGATTGATGACAGCACTAAAAAGGGACTTACCCAGTGGAATCCTTTTGCAGAAACAACAAAATATTTTGAGCCTTCAACAAAAGACTTTATGATAAACTATAGAGTTGAGAATTTAGAAGCTCTTGTAGAGCAACTTAAAAATGAAGGAGTAACAATTGTAGACAAAATTGAGGCTTCTGAATATGGCAAATTTGTTCATATTATTGACGTTGAAGGCAACAAGGTCGAACTTTGGGAGCCTAATGATATTGAGTAGGATAAAATAGTTGGTAGAGGGAGATGGATTTACAAATCAACCGATGGCGGATTAAACTGGGACAAGGTGGTATCCATACAACAGCACAAATGCGTTAACGTTGTACCCACGTAAAAAAATGAATTCAAAATTTCTCACGGCCGAATGGAGAAAGTTGGCAATCGCAAATTATCCGGTTGACCCAGAAATATTAATTCCCTTTCTACCTTTTAAGACTGAACTTGACTTTTGGAATGACAAATGTTATGTTAGCCTGGTCGGTTTCAGATTTATCAATACTAAAATAAAAGGTCTAACAATTCCGTTCCATCGTCATTTTGAAGAAGTGAATCTCAGATTTTACGTCCGGTATAAAGATTCTACGGGTTGGAAACGTGGAGTAACTTTTATTAAGGAAATAGTTCCCAAGCGTGCACTGACATTTATCGCAAATACTGTTTACAGGGAAAACTACATGACATTGCCGATGAAACATTCCTGGGATCTCCAGAAAGATCTTTTAATCGTTTCATATCATTGGAAACATAAAACCCAATGGAACGAATTTAAAATAACTGCAACAAATACGCCTGCCGACATTCCCGAAAATTCAGAAGAACAATTTATAACCGAGCATTATTGGGGCTATACGCAAATAAATAATGCCTGCACTTCGCAATATGGAGTTGAACATCCAAAATGGCAGACATATCCAATTATGAAAATCCTCATAAAAGTATCTTTCGATAAAATATATGGAGAGCAATTCCATTTTTTGAATAATTTGAATCCTGACTCCGTTATGCTTGCCGAAGGATCGGAAATATGTGTTCGTTCAATGAGCAGAATTAGTTAAGTGCATACAACAACTGGCTTGTGCCATCGCCAACGGCTATGGGCATGAGAAAAAGAAGTTGTGCCATACAGCCGCGTCACGCCTGGCGGCATCGGAAACATCAAACGGACTGCAAGGAATTATTTTTGACAAACAAAATAAAGCCTAACAATGAGGAAACTAAAATTACACATCAATATGTCCTTAGACGGATATTTGCGCGACCAAATGGAGAACTGGACTGGATGACCTCGGATCAGGATGACAAACTCACAGATTTTATCCATTCCCTTATTGATTCTTCGGACACCATTTTACTTGGCAGGAAAATGGCGGGCGACTTTGTAAATTATTGGGAAAATGTTGTCAACAATGAACCGAACCACCCTCATTTTTTATTGGCAAAAAAAATGGTTGACACTCCAAAAGTTGTTTTCACCAAAACCCTTGACAAGTCAACCTGGAACAACACTGCGTTGGCAAAAGGAAATCTTGCAGAAGA
>VBAQ01000054.1 GCA_005883765.1 Bacteroidota bacterium | reverse complement strand
CTTTCTCAATTGAAAACTTCAAATCTTTTTTATTTATTTCATTCAACAGGTTATAACAATTGATCTTTCCTTCCGAGGAATCCTTTTGAGCCAGGACCTTTTCACAGATCTCCTTTGCTTTTATTTTGTCGTATCTGTGCGTGGTGTCACCATGTGGCTGATACGTGGAAGCATCGTCGTTGTACTGTTTGGCAATTAGATATAAGGCCTGGGAAGCGGCCGGAAAATTTTCATACTCATGGGCAATATGATTTAGCGCGGCTAAATAAAGTTGCTTTTTATTTTCCTGCACTCCCTTTTCATTTACAAATTCAATTCTTTCAATGTCGGCATCGATCAATGCGTCTGGCCTAGCATCATTCAAATGAAAGGAGATCAATTGCTGGTAAAGCAGCAGCGCTTTATGGTATAAAGACAAAGAGTCTTTTG
>VBAQ01000053.1:3438-19566 GCA_005883765.1 Bacteroidota bacterium | reverse complement strand
AATAATTTAAAGCTCGATGGGCAAGTAGATCAAACAAAGTAGGGCGAAGATGACGCACATTCCCCTTCACAATAATGACATCGTAACCCTTTAGGCTTGTTTGCTGGAGAATTGATGAATTTTTGATGGATTGCAAATAGAGCTCGCTGATTTTCCTGTGGAAATCTTCTGCTGTCCATGTTGCTATGTCATCTTTTTTAATTCCGATAGCCATCGGGAGCGTGTTGGTTCTTTGGTATAATTGCCAGCGATGCTGCTGGTAATAATTCCAATACATTTCCGCCAGTAAGCTTTTCAGAATTGATTTGGAAGGTTCTCCTGCTTCGCTGATCTCTTTTTCCATATCTGCCATTGCTTTCGACTCACTATTTTCTGAGATCTCATCTTGCAACCCGATCATATAGACTAACGCCTTTATTATTTGCGCATCCTGCTTTTCTCTTTTTGCCAGTTGATAGATCTTTTTCACCTGCTCCAGTGCTGATTTTGGTAAGTCTTTTTTTATAAATGCATCCACCTGTTTCCACCCACTGGCTATCGGGCCCTTTTCATAATTCTTAACAATTGGCTGGCCGCTTATATGCAATGAAATAAATATGGAGAAAGAGGATAAAATAAAACACGCTCTCAGAGTTTGGATTATCATCCGGCTATTTTTTTACAAGTTATCGATTATCCATCTTAGGGATGCGAAAGCTTTTGCTTTTTCATAACGTCGAAGTAAAAAGTTTCGCATCGAAATTTGCGATTTAGCAGGACGCTTGACTGTAGCGGGTTTCGGCAGAGTTGAATGGGTGGCAAAAGTTAAAATAATTGCTTTAACGTTTCCTTGCAATGATTTTAAAAATGATGGCATGTGCTTTGAAAAATAAGAGAACAAAAAGGAGATTGAATGAAAAAACTAAAAGAAATACTTAATCAAATCGCCACCGGTATTAAAAACAAACTTGGCCTGAATGGTTCTTTCGCCGGTAATTACCAAATGGCCGTTAGCTATTTAAAAAAATAACTATGAAAAAAATCTTTACACTTTTTACTACTTTATTTCTCACACTTGCTCTCTTAGCCGCCGACAGGCCCAAGAGTATGCTCACCATCAGATCTGCCGATCAAAGCGATATCAGGGTGATTATAGATGGACGCAGGTTTGAGCCTTCTGATAACTATATGCGCATTCGTGATATGCAGCCCGGTTATCACTCGATCAAGGTTTATCGTGAAAGAAACTTTGGGATCTTCACGATTTTTGGTCAACGTTATGATGTTGTTTTTAACAATTCCTTGTTCATAAAACCTCAGAGCAATGTAATGATCAGCATTGATCGTTTTGGAAGGGCACAGGTACTTGAAAACCGCATGGGTGGTCACCGTTTTGACTGGAATGATGGTAGTAATATAGAACACGATCACGATTTTGATTCTGGCGGTGGCCGGAACTACGGAGACTATGGAGATCGCGACCGCACGTGGAATAACCGCGATTCAAGATGGGGCGACAGAGATAGCCGCAATGGAGGATACGGGGACAATGGCGGATATGGAAGCAATGGCGGATATGGTAACAACGGTAGTTATGGCAGCGGCAGTGTCGGTAGGACGCTTTCAGATCGTGACTTCGAAAACGTTCTCAGTAACATCAGCAGGGAGCGTTCTGAAAACAATATGATGAGATCAGCTACGCAGATCATCAATACCAATTATTTCTCTTCTGAGCAGGTTAAAGAAATGTTGCAGTTATTCAGTTCCGAAAACAACAAACTTCAGCTTGCAGAGCTTGCCTTCGATAAAACTGTTGACCAGAGAAATTATTATGTAGTAAATGATGTCTTTAGTTTCAGCAGCAGCAAAGACGAGTTGGCCCGTTATATCCGTATGAAAAACTAAAAATGTAAAATTCAAAATTAAAGCCTCTTCGCAACAAGAGGCTTTTTTGTATCATCACTTTGCAGCGAAGTTTAATTTTGTCCGAAGGGACTCCTTTGGAGACTTTTTAATTCTTTCTCTGCAACCTCCGACATCATTTTTCCAATATCCGCGGGACTTTGCACTACCCGAATGCCGCATTCATTCATGATCTTCATTTTCGCCGCGGCTGTGTCGTCAGCGCCGCCGATGATCGCACCTGCATGGCCCATACGACGGCCGGGAGGAGCTGTTTGACCGGCAATGAAACCAACAACAGGTTTTTTATTTTTGTTTTCTTTTATCCATCGGGCTGCTTCCGCCTCCATGCCGCCACCAATTTCACCGATCATTACGATGCCGTCGGTGTTATCATCATTCATAAAAAGTTCAATGGCATCTTTTGTCGTTGTGCCGATAACTGGATCGCCGCCAATTCCTACGGCTGTAGATATTCCTAGGCCGGCTTTGGCTACCTGATCCGCCGCTTCATACGTCAGCGTTCCCGATTTTGAAACAATCCCGATCCTTCCCGGCTTAAAGACAAACCCTGGCATAATTCCGACCTTGCATTCCCCCGCAGTAATTACTCCCGGGCAGTTGGGTCCGACTAATCGTGTATTTTTTCCCTGGAGATAATTTTTCACCTGCACCATGTCCTGGGTTGGGATCCCTTCCGTAATGCAAACGATCAAACCAATCCCCGCTTCAGCGGATTCCATTATCGCGTCCGCTGCAAACGCGGGCGGCACAAAAATGATGCTTACATCGGCACCTGTTTGTTTTACACAATCAGCTACAGTATTGAAAACCGGTCGTTCAAGATGAGTATGTCCACCTTTGCCAGGCGTGACGCCGCCCGCAACATTAGTTCCATACTCTATCATCTGCGAAGAATGAAAACTTCCCTCGGTCCCGGTAAAACCCTGCACTAAAATTTTAGAATTTTTGTTGACGAGAATGCTCATAACAGTTTAGTCCCGATAATCTGGGAGGGGCAAAAGTAAGGCATTTCTCGTTGCGGGTTGGCTGTAGAGACTGTCCAGGGTTTTATTGTTTCATTGTTTAATGGCTATACGGTTGACTCTTTCGGTAGATGACAATTAAGCAATTCAACCATTTAACAATTTTACGTTAATAATAACCCCATGTTAGCGAGCCCCAATAGCTTTGCCATTCGGCCTTGGGATCATTTTCCAGTCTCACCATTTTTACGCAGCTAACCATCCATTCTCCCTCAGGTGACAAGAAAAATTTTATCTCTCCATCGTCGTCTGTTGTGTACTCCTGCTTAGTTACTTTATCGTCTACCTTATGCCACACTTTGATCCTCGTCTTCTTCAACTTTTCACCAAGGAAAAAAACCTTCACTTTAAAGTGACCATCCTTCGCCACTTTGTAGGGGTTATCAGCCGGAATAATATCGAGAGGTAATTCTGTTTTCTGTTTGAAAACGTTTGTCATTTTTTCACCGACCTGGAAGATGGTTTTCACGCTGCGCTGGTAATATTCCAGGCCATTCTTTATCGTATCACCATTTTTTTCACGATAGTCAATAGCGTTCGTCAGTCCATCTTCGCGCAGGTATTCATTAAATTTTTTCGCTTCAAGATCAATAAACGAATTTTTTGTATTGAGAGTTACCATCACGGTTCCTTCATCAAGCATGGCTATCTGTAAAGAATCGCCTTTGTTGACACCGAGATCATCAGTGAGCTCTTTATCCGCCACATCATCAAAATATAAGCTCATGCTATTTATCTTGTCCCTGTCGCCACTCCAGTTCGCACCACCAAAATTTTCACCGACCAGGAATTTTATGTTGGTCGTTTCACCACGCTTGTAAATAAATTTGTCGGGTTGTATCCAGAACTCATGCCCCGATACATTGATCACGATAAAAATTAAAAGGCAAAAAATTATTTTTTGTTTCATTCCATTATTCTTCATCAGGAGGGGGAACGAGGGTGGGGGCATCTTGATCAGTCAACTGCGTCATATCTCTTTCATTCGCGATCTTGCCGGTCTCTTCCAGCATGCGCATATCTTTTGCATCTTTCAAAAACTCGGATGCGAATATAAAATCATTCAATCGCTGGCTTTTGCTAAAAATAATTTCTTTTCTGTTCCCTTCCCACTCCTTTCGGCCTTCGTACATGTAAATGATGTAATCTCCGTTTTCCATTACGCTATTCATGTCATGGGTGTTCACAACCGTAGTGATCTGATACTCTTCCGTGATGTCCCTTATCAGCCTGTCTATGACCATCGAAGTTTGCGGATCGAGGCCGGAATTGGGTTCGTCACAAAAAAGATATTTTGGATTCAAAACGATCGCTCTCGCAATGCCCACCCTTTTTTTCATCCCACCACTAAGCTCTGCGGGAAATTTTTTATTGGTGTCCTGGAGATTTACTTTTGCCAGCACCTCGTTGACCCTTTTCAGATTTGTGCGGTATGAATTATTGGTGAACATATTCAGCGGAAACATCACATTTTGCTCAACAGTCAAGCTGTCAAACAAAGCAGAACCCTGGAAAAGCATACCAATTTCTTTTCTTACGTCCGTTTTTTCATCGGATTTCATATTGGTAAAGTCTTTGCCGTCATAAAGCACCTCACCACTGTCTGGCTGAAACAAACCGACCATACACTTCATCAAAACCGTCTTTCCACTTCCGCTGATTCCAATGATCAGGTTGCATTGACCGGGCTTCATTAGAGCGCTGACGCCGTCGATGACCGTTTTGTCACCAAATGATTTTCGTATGTTTCTTATTTCGATCATACCCCATCCCCTGAAGGGGTGTTTTAAACACTCCGATAAGAGAGGATTTTAAAATTGAATTTTTGTTTAATAGAATTCAGAAAGTTGAAGAGTGCGACGCAACTAAAGTTAAATAGGATTGCTATCGCTGGTAACACAATCATCATCTTCAAAATTAAAGGAACTATTATTTCCACAAGTTTATTCGATCTAAGTTCTCCGTCCGAGTCGGAGGACTGACGTTTATAACAATAATGCCGCCAATATATAATCCGCAAACAGGATCAATATACAGCTGGTAACAACAGCTTTTGTACTTGCTCTTCCAATTTCGAGCGAGCCGCCCTGTACATAGTAACCAAAATACGCAGGAACACTTGAAATAAGAAACGCAAAGGTGTAAGCCTTGACTAAGGCAAAAAATACATTGTATGGCAAAAAACCTTCCAACAATCCTTTATCAAAAGTGCTGTTGGAAATAATATCGGCCATAGAACCTGCCAACCTTCCTCCCCAAATACCTAAAACAGCAGCAATGACTACCAACATGGGGATCACGAGAAGAGCGGCAAGTATTTTCGGCAATACCAAATAAGTTTTTGTGTTGATGCCCATGATCTCCAATGCGTCGATTTGTTCACTCACTCTCATGTTGCCTAATTCACTTGCAATTTTACTGCCCACAACACCGGCGAGTACAATGCAAATGAGCGTGGGAGCAAATTCAAGAATAACTGTGTCGCGTACAATTTGAGCAATGCTCGATTTTGGAATTAAGGGACTTACCAATTGATAAGCCGTTTGAACAGTAGACACAGCTCCCATGAATATGGAAATGATCATCACAATGCCCAATGAACCAATCCCGATGTCAGAGCATTGATGGATGAATTCTTTCCAATACATTTTCATGCTCTCCGGTCTGGACAACATGCCCTTGATCATTAAAAGGTATTGGCCTATTTCGCCGATGATCTTCATGTATCAGAATGTAAAATACAAAGTTTATTAGTTTGGAAATTTGTGGCAGGATGTGAAAGGAGATTTTGTTAGCAAACTGGTCACTACTATTGCACCTCAATTTCCCTATTCGTTTTCCTGAACCGTTTCCACCATCTCGATCTCTTTACAATTTCTTCCGTTGGTGTTTGCGATTTTAACTGAGCATCCACTACGGCGATCAGTGCCATATTCACGATACTGCGAACGGAACTTCCCAGTTGTAAGATATGAACCGGTTTCTTCAACCCTAACAAAATCGGGCCAATAGCATCAGCAGTTCCCAATTCCTTTAATAGGTTGTACGCAATATTTCCCGAAGCAAGATTGGGGAAGATCAATGTGTTGACATCTTTATCGACCAATTCGCAAAAAGGATAATTCTCTTTCATCATTTCATTATTGAAAGCAACACTGGCCTGCATTTCACCGTCAACGATCAGCGAAGGCATTCTTTGTTTTACAATTTTTCTTGCCTGCGCCATTAACCTGGCTTCGGATGAGTTGCTGCTGCCGAAATTTGAATAGCTCAGCAAGGCAATTCTTGGAGTAATATTGAAGTTGCGGACTTCCTTTGCCACCATCAATGTAATATTTGCTATTTCTTCGGCTGTAGGGTTAAAGGTTACAGTTGTGTCGGCAAGAAACAGGGGTCCTTTTTTTGTTAACATTAAATACATGCCCGCAATTTTATCCACTCCATCTTCAGTGCCAATGGCGTGAAGGGCAGGACGGATCGTATCCGGGTAATTTTTTGTAAGCCCCGAAATCATAGCGTCAGCATCGCCACACTCTACCATCATACATCCAAAATGGTTCCTGTCGCGCATGACCTTTTTTGCTTCGTAGGCATTAAAACCTCTGCGCCCTCTTTTTTGGAAAAAAATTTCGGCATATTGGTTCCTTTTTTCCAAAGTGGCATCGCTTCGCGGATCAAGGATTGGAAAGCCTTCCACATCAACACTATTTTCGGCGGCGATAGTTTTTATTGTGGTCTCGTCGCCTAACAATATCGGGTAGCCAATTCCGTCATCAAAAACTATCTGCGCAGCTTTCAGAATTTTTATATTGTCGGCCTCCGCAAAAACAATCCGTTTTGGATTTCGGCGGGCCTTGTTGCCCACTACACGCATCACCTGGTTATCCAAACCAAGTCTCTTGTTCAAATCATTTATATAACTATTCCAGTCGATAATCGGATGTTGGGCAACGCCACTTTCAATTGCTGCCTTGGCAACCGCAGGTGCTACTGTTGAAAGCAGGCGGGGGTCAAGTGGCTTTGGAATAATATAAGCAGGCCCAAAGGAAATCGTTTTTTCGCCATAAGCAAGATTCACAATATCGGGTACAGAAGTTTTTGCAAGCTCCGCCAAAGCCTTTACCGCGGCCAGCTTCATGGCTTCATTAATTTGCCTTGCCCGCACATCCAAAGCCCCGCGAAAGATATAGGGAAATCCCAGCACGTTATTGACCTGGTTAGGATAATCACTGCGGCCCGTGGCAACGATCACGTCTTTTCTTGCAAGAACCGCATCTTCCCATGCAATTTCGGGATCGGGATTCGCCATAGCAAATACAATGGGATTTTTTGCCATTCCTTTCAACATCTCACCCGTTACAACATTACCTACACTCAATCCAATAAACACGTCTGCGTCTTTCAGGGCTTCAATCAATGTGATCTCGTTCTTCGCATTGGCAAACCTCAACTTCATTTCTTCAAGATCAGTTCTTCCTTTGTGCAAGACTCCTTTCCTGTCAAAGACCAAAAAATTTTCGTGCTTTGCTCCCAGTGCTTCATACAGCATGATACAAGCCATGGCCGCGGCGCCGGCGCCATTCACGACGAATTTTGCTTTCTCTATTTTCTTTTTCTGAATTTCCAACGCATTCAACAGGGCCGCGGCGCTGATAATGGCTGTTCCATGCTGGTCGTCATGCATCACAGGAATATTCAATTCCTCTTTTAATTTTTTTTCGATGTAAAAACATTCGGGTGCTTTGATATCTTCGAGGTTGATGCCACCAAAGGTTGGCTCCAATGCTTTCACGATCTGCACAAATTTCTCCGGGTCTTTTTCATTGATCTCAATATCGAACACATCGATGTCAGCAAAAATTTTAAACAAAACTCCCTTGCCTTCCATCACCGGTTTGCCAGCTTCCGGTCCGATATCTCCCAACCCTAATACAGCAGTGCCGTTGCTGATCACCGCGACCAGGTTTCCTTTTGCCGTATACTTGTAAACAGCTTCCGGTTGTGCATGAATTTCTTTACAGGGCTCGGCAACTCCGGGTGAGTAGGCCAGGGAAAGATCGCGTTGTGTTTTGGCTTCTTTTGTGGGTACTACTTCAATTTTCCCAGGCCTGCCTTTTGAATGATATTCCAGTGCCTGTTGTTTACGTAGGTCTTTTTGCATAGAAAGTTTTTAATTTGCCCGCCTGCCCGATGCAAAGCGTAGGCCTCCATCTCCGTTCACCAGTCGCGTCATACTAAAGGACTACTCAGCAAGAAACTAACTCCTGCTAAGTTTTTAATTATTAAAACCGGGGGTGCAAAATACAAAATAAATATTCGAATGGTTTGATGAAGATAAAATCGGGTTCGCAATTTGAAACCCGATCGCTATCGGATCAAACTTCTAATGAACTTCCAAGCCACGCCATCATTCCTATTCCAATTTCAATGGCATTTTCATCAATATTAAAATGAGGAGTATGCACACCTGCACTTATTCCTTTTTTCTTATTGCCAGTGCCTAAACGATAAAAACATCCGGGAATTAATCGTGAGTAATAACCAAAGTCTTCAGCGCCCATGCGCATTTCGGTTTCTTCAACATTTTCTTTGCCCATGAATTGTTCGGCCAAATCTTTTGCTTTTTTATTTAATGGTTCGTTATTGTACACTGCGGGATAGCCTTTATCAATATTCAAATACAATTCGCCACCCATTGAGTTCACTAATCCTTTCGCCGTTCTTTCGATGAGCTCATGTGCCTTGCTTCTCCATTCTTTATTCATTGCTCTGAAAGTACCCATCAGTTTTACTTCATCGGGGATTACATTTGTGGTCGTTCCTCCGTTGATCGCTGTTATTGAAAGAACAGAAGAATCAAAAGGGTTTCGATTGCGGCTGATCACCTGCTGCAGCGCAATGACGAGATGCGAGGCAATTAGTATAGGATCAATCGATGTATGCGGAGAGGCCGCATGTCCACCTTTACCTTTTATCGTAAAGTATAATTCATCGGCGCTCGCCATTACCTGCCCGGCTCGAAAACTTAACTTGCCTGTTTCTAATTGGGGATTTACATGTAAGGCGAAGATCGCCTGTGGCTTTGGGTCCTCTAACACGCCTTCTTTGACCATGAGGCTTGCACCGCCCGGATTTTTTTCTTCACCGGGTTGGAAAATGAGTTTGATCGTTCCTTCCCATTCATCTTTTAATTCGTTCAATATTTTTGCCGCGCCCAACAAGCAAGTCGTGTGCACATCATGACCGCAGGCGTGCATGATTCCTTCATGTTTTGATTTATAATCAACATTATTTTCTTCTTTGATTGGCAATGCATCCAGGTCGGCACGGAGAGCAATGATCTTTTTACCCGGATCCTTTCCTTTTATAACTCCCACAACGCCCGTTGTAGCCTTAATTTCAAATGGGATCGCGAATTCCTTTAATTTCCCCTGGACAAATTTTGAAGTTTCAAATTCTTTATAACTCAGTTCTGGGTTAGCATGAAGATGGTGACGAATGTCGATGAACTCCGGGGCATAATCTTTGGCCAGTGATTTTATTTTCTCTTTGAGCATCTGTTTTTTTTCAATTGAATTTTTGTTACAGGGTGCAAAAATAGTATTGTCCTGATTCCTTACTCACCCTTGTATTTAAATTTATCAGCAATGACCTTTAGTAGGTATTCCTTTCTGTCAGAAAAATATTCCCAAAACATAGCGCCGGCAAGATGGTGTTTCTTTACATATTTGCATTTTTCTTTTACGGATCTTTCGTCGTCGTATGTAATAAATATTTTTTTATCGGAGTTGAACAGGTACGGAGCTTTGGCCAAATTATCCCAGTATCTTTTAAAACCATTCTGATCAATTATGCTGTATTTCAAAAATGTAAAACCGCCGCCCCGTGCGGGTTTCAAAGATCTCTGATACCAACCATTATTGGCAGTGGAAAGCATTTGAAAGCCTTTACCATAAAAGGCAACTCCGATCACGATCCTGGAGGCCGGCACGCCCGCATTGATGAAAGCCTGAATTGATCTGTGAGCAGAGTATTGGCCAGCATCTCCTGAGGAAACATATAAATTCGTATGATGACTTGAGAAACTATCGCTGCCATCTGCATAATCATAACTCATTACATTGATGTAATCGGTATACTGTGGTACCTTATCCATTTCTGTATGATCAATGTAATCCTGGGAGCCGCCGACGGCCGTCGTTATATAATATTTCATCCGGGTTATTTTGCTAAGACTGTCCAGCTCTTGCCGCAGATCTCTAAAAAGAATTGTATAATGTTGTTTGTCTTCGGGGCGATATGTGTTGCTGTCCCCGATCATGCCCGGATATTCCCAGTCTATGTCAATGCCGTCTAAATTATATTTTGCGACAATGGCCACTGCGCTTGATGCGAAATTGTGAGTGGAGGTATCTGTAAGAACTGCATCGGAAAAATTTTTGCTCCATGTCCACCCTCCGATCGAGATCAGTATTTTAAGGCCTGGTTTTATTTTTTTTAACTCGCTTAATTTTCTCAGGTTAGTGGTGTCTGTTTTTTCGTTGTGAAGCCAGGCACGGTTGTCTTTGACATCTACAAAAGCATAATTGATATGAGACAGCCTCCATATATCAATAGAATCGGTTGGTATTAATCCGCGATAGCCTCCTACATACCCAATGATGACAGGTTGCGTTTTCTTTTTTACGACCTGGGAAGGAAAAGCCAGGGCCGCAATGCAACATAAAAAGGTTGAGATGTAAATGACCTTCTTCATATTTTTTTTCTTTTTGAAGAAATCATGGATTGGTATATCATTCCTGAAACATTTGCCATGGCTTTTATTGTAGCAGCTTCGTCCTCTACATTTTTTGACAGCAGGACCAGGACATATTTTCTTCCGTCGGGTAAGAACACAATGCCGGAGTCGTGATGGATACCGGTAATGAATCCCGTTTTGTGCGCCACTTTTACATCTTTGGGCAACTGTGCAGGGATGATGGTGTTGAATTTTTGATCAAGCAAAATGTCGATCATGGCCTTTGAAGCTTTTCTATTGACAGCTTTTCCCTTTGAGATCTTTTCAAAGATGAGCATGAGATCATAAGCTGTTGTTGTATTATTCAGCCCCTTGTCGTAAGCCTTCTGATCTTCTACGCCCCGCAATACCTGTATATCCTTAGCACCATAATGGCGCATGGTTTCCGTGACGTTTTTTGCACCTACTTTTTCAATAATGAGATTTGTAGCGAAGTTACTGCTGGCGATTATCATTTGATAAACCAGGTCATGAATACTTCTTTTTTCCCCAATATGTTTATACAATTCGAATTCGCTGTCATCTGTCGAATCGAGTGAATACGAACTGCTGTCTACAATGGATCTGAATTCATTCTTAAGAGTTATTGAATCATTGAGTGAAAACTTTTTCCTGGCAGCCTGCCGGAATACCTCGATCATCACGGGTGTCTTCATCGTACTAGCCGCATGAAAAACTTCCTTTTCATTTATCAATAAATCTTTTCCGGTGGCGACCTCTTTAAAAGCAACGGCAAATATTCCTTTCTGTGATGATAGTTCATGAATTAATGGCTGTGTCTGGTTGTGCAGTTAGGCAATCGGTAAAAAATAAAAGGCAAAAAATGGCGAGTTGAATTCTGATCGATGGGCAACACAGTTTCATTGGAGGAAGTTACAAATAGTTGTTGATCCTCCGGGTGTTTGCACTGCCATGAAAGAACACAGAAATTAGCCCGGAAGGCTTAATTTTAATTAAGCCGAAAATTTTATGTTTCTGCTAAAAGCCAAACTGACAAATATGAGAATACTATTTTTACCTGCCAATTGTTTATTCCTTGTCTTTTGTTTTTTCTCTGTTCAACTTCATCCCCAAACTATCGAATCATATTTATCTCCTGCCTTTCCCTCGGAATTGACGGTCAGTAAGGACGGTAAAACACTGGCATGGGTATTTAATGACAAAGGCTCAAGAAATGTATATGTAAGTAATGACAAAGGAGAGAACGTAAAACAGATCACTAACTACATCGGAGACGATGGGATGGAAATACATGATCTTGTATTTGCCGGCGATCAAATTTTATTCGTGCGGGGCAACGCTCCAAATAACCGGGGCGAGACGGCTAATCCTGCTTTGTTGCAGACATCAACGGAACGGGTAATTTATATTATTCGTCAAACTGGCAATGGCCTTCGTAAGATTTGCAATGGAGCATCACCAAAAGTTTCGCCCGATGAAAAAACGATTGCTTTTATTTCAGGCGGACAAATTTGGACGGCTTCTGTCACTGACAGCGCCAGGCCGGTAAAATTATTTTCTTCCAGGGGAGGTCAAGGAGACATTCGATGGTCGCCCGACGGCAAAACGATCGCTTTCGTCAGTAATCGGGGCGATCATTCTTTTATCGGTCTGTATGACTTCACCAATAGATCAGTGCACTTTATTGAAACCAGCGTTGATCAGGATATTTCTCCCACATGGTCTGATGATGGAAATCTTTTAGCTTATATAAGGATCCCCAACATTCATGATCAACTTCCATTCGTTCCTGTTCGCGAAGCGAATCCCTGGAGCATTCGATACTATGATATGAAAACCGGTGTGGCAAGAGAGATCTGGAAAGCCTCTGCGGGCAGGGGCTCAGTCTTCGTCGACGATCTTCCTGTTGCAGAAAGTTTTTTATGGTGGTCAGGCAAGCAAATTATTTTTCCTTATGAAAAAGAAGGATGGCTGCACTTATACGCATTGAACACTGACAATGGAAATGTTCGATTGCTCACTGCCGGAGAAGGCGAAGTGGAAAATGTAGAACTATCACGCGACAAACAAATCCTTTATTATACAACCAATATCGGTGACATCAATCGACGACATCTTTGGCAGGTAAATGTCAGCAATGGAAAAACAGATCAGCTGACGAAAGGCGACGGAATTGAATGGTCACCCGTTGCCACAGAGAATGGATTAGCCTTTTTTCATTCATCTGCCACAAAACCTGCGTGGCCCGGCATTTTGCGAAATGGATCGATTGAGGAGATAGCGCCTGGTTTATTTCCAAAGGACTATCCATCCACTCTCGTGCAGCCCCAGGCTGTGAGTATAACCGCAAAGGATGGAATGAAAGTAACGGGTGATCTTTTTTTGCCTCCAAATTATAAGACGAATGAAAAACATCCTGCCCTGATATTTTTGCACGGTGGCTCGAGAAGACAAATGCTGTTGGGTTTTCATTACTCAAATTATTATTCCAATGCTTATGCGCTTAACCAATATTTTGCGAGTAGAGGCTACATCGTCCTGGCTCTTAATTACAGGAGCGGCATTGGCTACGGACTGAATTTTCGGGAGGCGATCAATTATGGAGCGGCAGGAGCGAGCGAGGTAAATGACCTGGTTGGCGCCGGTTTGTATTTGCAAAAAAGACCTGACGTCGACAAAAATAAAATTGCATTATGGGGCGGTTCATATGGAGGATATCTCACCGCTCACGGACTTGCCCAGGCCCCCGAGATCTTTGCTGCGGGTGTCGATATTCATGGGGTGCACAATTGGAATGACGAGATCCCCACATTTGCTGCATGGTACGATTATGCCAAATTTCCACAGATGGCGAAAATTGCTTTGCAATCCTCTCCCGTTAGCTATGTAAAAAAATGGAAGGCGCCGGTTTTACTAATACACGGAGACGACGACCGTAACGTGCCCTTTAGTGAATCAGTAAACATCGCCGAGACACTCCGTAAGCAAGGCGTTCACGTCGAACAACTCATTTTTCCCGATGAAGTTCATTCCTTTTTGCTTTATACTAATTGGGTAAAAGCGTACAATGCTACGTTTGATTTTATCGATAGACAGTTAAAAAAGCGTTGATCAATTATTCATGATTCGCTAAGCTTTAAGTCATAAAACACTACGTTGCTATGAAACATTCTTCCCGCCGGAAATTTTTGCAAAGTTCAATGGGTGGTCTAAGTGTATTGCTAATGCCTGCGGGACTGCAGGCTTCAGCGAGCGGGCCATTTAAAAAAATGAAAATAGTTTGTGTAGGTGGTCACCCGGATGATCCGGAGAGTGGCTGCGGAGGTACACTGGCAAAGTTTGCTGAGTTGGGACATGATGTTACAACCATCTATCTCACAAGAGGTGAAGCAGGAATACCTGGTAAATCTCATGAGCAGGCTGCCGGCATCAGAACGAAAGAAGCCGTTGCCGCCTGCCAAATTTTAAATGTCAAACCCGCGTTTGCAGGCCAGGTAGATGGTGATACCGTTGTGAACAATGAATGGGTGATGAAAATCCAACAACTCTTAGCGAACGAAAAGCCCGACATCGTCTTTACACATTGGCCGATTGATTCACATAAAGATCACCAGGCCGCGAGTTTGCTCACGATCCAGACATGGATGCGATCCCCGGAAAGATTTGAACTTTATTTTTTTGAAGTCTGTGCCGGCGAACAGACAATGGGCTTCCGTCCTACCGATTTTGTTGATATAACCGATGTGCAGCAACAAAAACGCAAAGCTGTGTTTTGTCATGTCAGCCAGGATCCCGGTAGCATTTATAGTTGTGGACATGCCTCTATGGAAGATTTTCGCGGTCGGGAGATGGGAGTAAAAGCCGCTGAAGCTTTTGTTCACATGGTTGGGAGAAAAAAAGGAAACCTTATGTCCGGTTTGTAGGCGAGGATCTCAAAAACCGATTCTATTTTTTCGTAATTTTCAATATCTCTCCAAATCTTAAAAAGAATCTCATGCCCACCTTTTCTCTTAATGTAAATACCAAACAATACAGTGTAGAGGCGGAAGCAGATATGCCCCTACTCTGGGTGCTCCGCGATCTTCTCAACCTTACGGGAACAAAATATGGTTGCGGCGTTGCGAGTTGCGGAGCATGTACTGTTATTATGGATGGCACTGCTGTATTGTCCTGCCAGCGACCGGTCGGCAGCTGTGTCAATAAAAAAATAATTACGATTGAAGGATTGTCTGAAGATGGTTCTCATCCTGTGCAAAAGGCATGGGAAAAGGTTGGTGTGCCACAATGCGGTTACTGCCAGCCAGGGCAAATGATGGCGGCAGCTGCCATGCTGGAAAAAAATAAAAAACCCAGCGACGAAATGATAAATACCGTGATGAGCAATAATCTGTGTCGCTGCGGGACTTACCAGCGCATCAAAGAGGCTATACACGTAGCTATTGAAGAAATCAACAAAAAATCTTTCTAATTTTTCTCAACTCTGCGTATGAAAAAAGTAAAAATAGATCGTCGGCATTTTATAAAGATCAGTTCGATGGCATCGGGCGGTTTGGTTATCGGATTTATGATTCCCGGTTTGCAGCCATCGACTGTTTCTGCATTTGATTGTGAATTTTTTCAACCTAATGCTTATTTGAAAATTGATAAAAAAGGAAAGGTCACCGTATTTGTTGCCAAGCAGGAATCAGGGCAGGGTGTCGATACCTCTTTGCCTATGATCGTTGCCGAAGAACTAGATGTAGATTTTAGAGATGTAAAATCGGAAATAGCTCCTTTTGGAACATTGAAAGAAGGGGAGCACGATACGGGTGGTAGTCAAAGTATACTTGACATGTACGGTAAACTGCGCAAAGCAGGTGCTATTGCAAAAGCGATGATCATCGCGGCGGCGGCTAAGGTGTGGAAGATCAAAGAATCGTCGTGTGCCGCAGACAATGGCGAAGTGGTCAATACCATCACGATGCAAAGAATTAAATATGGCGATCTTGTCTGCGAGGCTGCGGCGCTGCCTGTACCAACTGAGGTGACATTAAAAAATCCAAAAGATTTCAAACTCATCGGTAAATCAGAAAAGCGTTCCAACTTAAAAGAAATTCTTACGGGCAAGACAAAATATGGGCTGGATTTGAAGGTGGATGGAATGGTATACGCTGTTGTAGAACGAAGTCCAGTGATGGATGGGACTTTAGTAAGTGTGGACGACACCGCTGCAAAGAGAGTTGCCGGTGTTTTGAAAGTCGTGAGCTATGCAGGTACGGGAGTGCCCATGCATGTGAGGGCAGGAGTCGCCGTGATCGCTACCAATATTTGGTCGGCTATGAAAGCAAGAAAATTATTGAACATCACCTGGAATGAAGGCAAAAAGAATACAGAGAGCACACAGGAACTTTTTAAAACTTTTGAAGCAAAGGCTAAACTCAAACCGGAAATCGAGGTTTTTAA
>VBAQ01000053.1:0-3186 GCA_005883765.1 Bacteroidota bacterium | reverse complement strand
TGCGTTTGGAAGAAGATTGCATTTTGATTTTGCGATAGAGGCAGTAAAAATTGCACAGCAATTTGACAAGCCGGTCAAATTGGTTTGGGACAGGGTTGACGATATTCGCTTTCAGCCCTACCGTCCGGCGAACTATCACGCATTAAAAGCGAACACTGATGGCAAGGGAAAGATGGTGGCCTGGCAACATCACGTGCTCGGCACTCCTGTTTCATTTATGACGGACGGACCCAGCCTGAAAAATGCTCCCGAAATGGATGGAGCCGACCGTGGTTTTTGCTACGATGTGCCTAATGTGTATACCGGTTATACACCGGTTGATTTCAATGTCAACCGCGGATGGTTACGTTCGGTAGATATTTGTGTAAATACTTTTCCCGTAGAAAGTTTTATCGATGAAGTAGCGCAGAAATTAAAAAAAGACCCCGTCGAATTTCGATTGTCAATGTTGGAAAACAGGGCTGACTTTAAGACAGGTGATGGTCCCGGTTCGTTGGTGCAATCACCTGCAAGAATTGCCGGCGTATTAAAAATGGTTGCTGAAAAAATTGGATGGAAAGAAAAACGAAAAACTAATCATTATATTGGTATTGCCACTCACTCGTTCATCTTCGCAAAATCCTATGCTGCCCATGCTATCGAAATTGAATCGCTGGAACCGAAAAAATTCAGGATCACCAGGGTGGTTGCTGCCATTGATTGTGGTGTTGTCATCAATCCCGATGGCTTGATCAATCAAATGGAGGGCGGCCTGGCCTTTGCATTGACGCAGGCATTGAAAGGAGAAATAACTATTAGCAATAGTCGCGTCGTGGAAGACGGATTCTTCAGTTATGAATTGTTGAAATTTGATGAAATGCCTCCCGTTGAAGTCTATGTAATAGACAGTAAAGAAGAACCAGGTGGAGTAGGAGAGGTGGGCCTACCAACAGTCGCACCCGCATTGTGTAACGCACTGGCTGCTGCCGGTTATCGTCCGCGAACATTACCCATACGAAACGAAGGATTTAGCTGGGTTGCATCTTAATTTTTCGACGCGACTGTAAGAAATATCCTTAAGGTGAGGCGTGAAACGGCGGACTTTCACATTTGACGACTCACGTCTCACACCATAATCAAACAAATCCCTTGTGACATATGGTAACTTTGTATCCAGTTCAATCGCATTGAATGGATCCTTATCTGCAACAGGTGTCGTCGGAGTTAAGTGCATGGCAAAAACAAATGCTGCGAAGGCCTTCTCTTTTTAATCATCTTTCCAAAAAAATACAAACTAAGATTAACAGCTGGATCCCGGAAAAAGTTCATGGGGCCATTACTGTGACCTTGAAGCAAATGATACGGGGCGTTTTATTTGGGGCAAAACATACAACCGGTAGGCCTTTGGAAAATACTTCATTGAAGGTCCGTGAAGAATTGATCTTAAAAAAAATTGACGTGTACAGGAAAACTGCCGCTGTAGAGGGAGGCATTACGGGGGCAGGAGGTATATTGCTCGGCCTCGCGGATTTTCCGATACTCATCGGTATCAAAATAAAATTGTTGTTTGATATCGCTGCTATTTACGGCTTTGATGTAGATGATTACAAAGAACGTGTTTACATCCTCCACATTTTTGAATTGGCTTTTTCCAGTCATGAACACAGGAGGAATGTTTATTTGAAGATCACGGACTGGGATGAAAAGAGTAAAGACCTACCGAAGGATATCAATCAATTTGATTGGAGAAATTTTCAGCAGGAATATCGGGATTATCTTGATATCGCCAAAATGGCCCAGCTCATGCCGGCCATCGGTGCGCCGGTGGGCATTGTTGTCAACAACAGGCTGATCAAAAAATTGGGTGTTACCGCTATGAATGCTTACAGGATGCGAATGATAAAATAGCAGATTGTATTCACACGAATGGAATTATCGCTGAATCACTGCACTTCTGCGGTACTAATCCGGTGAACAAAATTCTCTAAGAAACAACTCCTACTTGCACTTAATTTCCCGTGAATAATTTAATATGGCTTCTATAGCCGCCTCAGGAATATTTACCTGGCTTCTGCTTTCGTGCACGGCTGCTTCAAGGATTGGTTTGCTGTCATCAATGGAAAAATTTTTGAATGAAGCGGAGACCTCTCCGTTAGAATTTTGATTGATGTCAAACATTTTTGGAGAAGATGCACAACTGAAATCAAAAGCAGAAAATGAAACCGTTTTGATATCCGTAAAATCGTGACTCTTAAAACTGATCTTCCGATTAGTAATGTCATAAACTATACTCCATTTTGTCCAATCGCCGCTTGATACCTTATTCAAGATGCCAAAGGCATAATCCACAACAGGTGTATCGATATTCTGCAATTGAAATTGCTGCACCATGCTGCAGGCCTTAGCAAAACGGTCAATGGAATTATCGGCGAAGGAGCGACTATTGTCAACTCCTTTGATTTTTTGGACTGATTCGTCATAAGTGCTGTTAGTGAGAACGGCAAAGGGCAGGTCTTTTCCTTTATGAACAACCATTTTACCCTTTAAAAATTCCACGGTGGCGACATTCCCGCCGGCATCGGCCACAAGGTAGTGGATCGGCGTGCCCCGGGAAGTGATGCGTACTAGTTTGTCGCTGGCGATCACCTCGTCAACAGTGCTGTTTTGGTCAAGTTCATATTGGATCCATTGAAGCACATGCATCGAAGGGCGATCATCGGGATCCGGAAATTTTGTTCCTTCGAGCCACATCAGTTCTACGATCAAACCTTTTTCATTCATTCCGCCCGTGGGAAATTCTTTACCATATTGGTTAAAGGTGATGCTTCCATAATTGGAGGTCCAACTCATAGTCTTGCCATCGTCCTGCTTTATGGATGTTTTTTGCAGGCCACGAAGATTAGTGCAAATCATTCCCGCTGCGGTGATCCAATCGTAATTTCTTCCAAAGACCAATTGGCCATTTTTATTAATGAAGAAAGTGGTACAGGCCAAAGATGTACTGGAGAAAATATAAGACAGAAAAATTATGGCGGTCAACTTTTTCATAATGAAGATTTATACAGAGAAGTTAGAACTAATTAAAAAGAACAGCAAATGAGATTTGCACTGATTGCTGGCTTTGAAAAGAATGATTACAAATGAAAAAATTGTTATTCCATAGGCGTACCACTGAGGAATATTGTCTCATCTGTATTTTCATGGGCG
>VBAQ01000312.1:2332-8731 GCA_005883765.1 Bacteroidota bacterium | reverse complement strand
ATGATCAAAAAAAGAAAAGTATCAAAAGCTTTTTCATAATTATTTTTTAATGATAAAAGATCACCTTTCCAAAGCCTCATCATTGTCTTATTTTTTCGCTCAGCAGTTGCAGTTCTTTCACCAGCTCATCAATTTGTTTTTGCTGATCATCAATTTTTTTGTTTTGGTCGCCAATCATTTTTTGTTGCTCTTGTATCGCTTTTACAAGTGGAACTACAAATTGAGAGTAAGAAAGACCATAAGCTTCTTTGCTGTTTTTTGGCGTAACCACGCCATCAAACTGGTAGTCGCTTTCTTTTGCAGCTTTTTCAACTTCCTGTGCAATAAACCCATTGTGGCGAATTTTTTCTGATTCGGAATAATCAGTATAAGAAGCAAACTTCACGTCTTTGTTTGCATCACCTTTTATAAACTCATCATATTTCTTTGTCTGGAAATTGTAGATCACTGGTCTCAATCTCATGATGAAATCAAGTCCCTTTACATTTTCTGAAATATTTGTTTTGAATCTGCCGTCTGATGGAAATGTATACGCAACTTGTCCTTCAATCACGGTTACCGAAGAATTCCCCAAACGAATTTTGTTGCTGGCATCTACAACGGCTCCCGCGCCAATTGCGGTCGCGTTCGTCAGGGCTCCGGATGAAACATCTGCATGATATCCTAAAGCAGTATTACTGCTTCCGGAAGTATTCGTCAATAGCGCCTGGTAGCCATTAGCGGTATTGTTATCACCTGTATTATTCTTAAGCGTTTCAACACCGACGCCGGAATTGTTTCCTCCGTTTACATTCACGAACAATGACTCATAACCGATAGAAACATTATTTGTACCGCTGGTATTAGCGCGTAATGCGTGATAGCCATTTGCCGTGTTGTTATTGCCGTTCGTGTTACTGTACAGGGCCTGGTACCCCGAAGCCGTATTGAGATTTCCCGTCGTATTTTCATGAAGAGTTTCAACGCCAATTCCTGAGTTATTGTTTCCACTTGTATTGGAGAAAAGTGATTCGTAACCGATCGCGACATTATTGATCCCAATTGTATTGAAGTGAAGAGTATTATATCCGTTCGCGGTATTATTATTCCCCGTGGTGTTTTCATGCAATGCCTGTAATCCATATGCCGTGTTATTGATCCCTGTCGTATTATTGTAAAACGCTTCAAAACCCGAGGCGGTATTATTATTTCCTGTTGTGTTGGAATGACCCGAATACGCTCCTAAGAATGTATTAGATCCGCCGGTTGTATTTGAGAAACCTGCATCATTCCCAAAAAAAGCGTTGGCGCTGCCAGTCGTGTTGGAAATCCCGGACGACCTTCCAAAGAAGGAATTGAAACTTCCAGTCGTATTGGCAAGCCCAGCATCTTTCCCAAAAAAAGAATTCTGAAACCCGGTAGTGTTGGAAAAACCCGCACCGCTCCCGGCAAATGAATTGTTGGAGCCTGTTGTATTGGATTGTCCCGCCTCCTTTCCAAAAAAAGAATTGTCAGAACCTGTAGTATTATTATAACCGGCGAAAGTGCCGACTAAAGAATTGTCAGAACCCGTGGTGTTTGAAAAACCTGCCTTCATGCCTACAAAAGAATTGTTGAAGCCGGTAGTATTGTTTGCCCCTGTAAAAGTGCCCAAAAAAGAATTTTGAATTCCCGTGGTGTTCGAAAAACCTGCCTGCATGCCTATGAAAGAATTGTAGGAGCCACTGGTATTGTTATATCCACTCTGGCCTCCGAAAAAAGAATTGTTTTGACCATTGTTTTTTTGACCGGCAAAGCTTCCGAAAAATGAATTGACGACCCCTGTTGTATTATCTCGCCCAGCATTATCGCCGAAAAAACTATTTGCTGAACCCGTAGTATTTTGCAATCCTGCCGCTGAACCCACAAATACATTTCCATTACTTTGATTATTCATTCCTGCCTGTACACCAATGATCGTGCTCCACCAACCTGTATTACTATTTCCTGCATCAAAGCCAATAAGGGTATTGTTGTTGCCAGTATTATTTTTTCCGGCGTTGTTTCCAAGCATGACGTTATTGTACCCGGTTGTTGAATATCCGGCGGACTCACCAATAGCGGTATTGTTGTAGCCGATAGTATTCTGATAAAGCGCATTGGCCCCGACACCAGTATTTGACAGCCCTGTCGTGTTTGCAAAACCTGAGTTCGCTCCAAAGAACGAGTTGGAACTTGCGGTTGTATTCGCCTGCCCGGCCTGGTATCCAAAAAATGAATTAAAGGAACCAGTGGTGTTATGACTACCTGCAATGGCACCCACAAAAGCATTAGCACCGCCGGTGCTATTGAAAGATCCTGCACCGACACCAAACATAGAATTATATGAACCGCTGGTATTCGCAAATCCGGCATCGTTGCCGACGAATGAATTATATGTACCGACGGTATTCTGACTGCCGGCGTTGCCGCCAATGAATGAATTGTTGAAGCCAGTCGTATTGCTAAGACCCGCTCCGCTTCCCATGAAGGTATTTGATCCCCCTGTCGTATTGTTTACTCCCGCGGAAGTACCAAAGAAAGAATTACTGCCACCTGTGGAATTTGACTGTCCGGCGCCTGCACCAAAGAATGAATTACTGAATCCATTATTTTTTGCCCCGGCAAAACTTCCAAAAAATGAATTGAAAATACCTGTGGTATTATCTCTCCCTGCATTGTCGCCAACAAATGTGTTGCTGGAACCTGTGCTGTTATATTGGCCAGCCGAAGATCCCACGAAGACATTTCCGCCCGTGCTGTTGCTCCTTCCTGCATCGATCCCTATGATCGTGGTCCACGACCCAGTATTATTCTTTCCGGCATTTTTTCCAATCAACACGTTGAAGTTTGAATTGCCTGGATTATAGCCTGCGGAATCGCCCACGACCGTATTGCTGTTTCCAGTTGCGTTAAAATGAAGCGCATTAGCGCCAATGGCCACATTGTCTTGTCCCGATGTATTTTGATTTAAAGATTCGAAACCGACCGCTGTATTCAGGCTGCTCGTATTGTATAAAAGTGAATAATTTCCTATGGCTGTATTCTTGCTTCCAGTTGAATTTGAATAAAGAGACTGGAAACCCAGCGCGCTGTTTTCTGTACCTGTAGTATTTGAATAGGAAGCATAGCTCCCGGCTGCGGTATTGTAATCCCCAGTCTGGTTTGAATTTCCTAAAGCCGTATTGCTGCTGCCTAAAGTATTTAAGCCGAGCGCATTTACTCCAAAAGCAGAATTGAAAAATCCTTCCGTGTTTCCATGAAGAGCGTTCAGACCATTTGCCGTATTTCCATTTCCGATCGTATTAGAAAAAAGAGATTCCGTTCCTATCGCTGTATTACCCAAACCAGTGGTATTGGAATAAAGCGCATGATAACCATTGGCAGTATTAAGAGTTCCGGTGGTGTTGGAAAAGAGTGTATACATTCCAAATCCCGTATTGAAATTGGTATTATGTATCAACCCAGACGGCTGATTGTTCACCCGGAAAAATAAAGGTTGATTATCCGTAGTGCCAATGAAATGTGTTGTTGGATTTGTGCCTGCATTTCCATTTAATAGCCACCCTGCCGGTCCGGCGGGAGCGGCACCAAAACTACCGTCCCCCCTTAAGACATCGGCTGTACTTCCTGTAAATTTTATTCCATACACTGCCCCATTTGCATCATGCTGCAGGAGACCCTTGCCTCCAACGCCAACGAGTGTGTCAAGGCGAAAACCACCGGCTACGTGAAGCTTATTGAGTGGGCTGTTTGTACCGATACCTACATTTTGAGAAATAGCCACGAGCCAGGAGCTGTGAGCTGTGAGCAGAAGCAAAATAAATTTTTTCATAAACCTAAAATTTGATTGTGTAATTTTTTAATGGCTAAAACAACTGGTTTTAATAAAGAATAGTTTTTTGCCTGTGCGCAACTCATTTCATTTCATCCAACAACCACCAATCTCCCTGGCGTATAAAAAACCATTTTTCAGAAAAACTTTCAATTCCATGCTGATATTTATCGGCATCGTCGCCACTAGCCAGTATTTGAATACTTTTACTTTCAACAGTCTTTCTTTTCCCTTTTATCAAGACCGTGAATCGGTCGGGGTTTTTATTCTTTTGCGCATTCACTTTGATGATAGATATTTCGGTTACAACCGCGTTTCTCAAAAAGAGTTCTCTATCTGCCGTTTTTGCGATGAGCTGTTTCAATTGTTCATTCGCGTTTACAGTCAGGCTTCTTTTTGTTCCTTCGGCATTCATTTGTTTTTTTGCCTTTTCGATCTTGTAAAAAATATTTTTCACTAATTCTACCATGCTGCCATGATCCCAAATCTTGTCTTTTTGCACCAGGTGGCTGAGCCTGGCGCCGGCTATCGAGATCTTCAAATTATCCCAGGATAATTTCATGGGCATTATTTCGTTTTCTCCATGTAAGAAATTTAACCTCTTGCCTTAAACATTTTTATTTCACCCTTCTCTTTCATCCCAATTTCACGCTTTGCATAACTCCCGTCAATGAAAAGAGCCATCACCCTGATTTTTGGAGTCAGCGCTAGGGCGAGGCGGTATCATCATCGCCTATCATCTTTTATAGCAAACAGAAAAGTTGCAGTATCCACAGGGAAGGAAGAAGTTGTATTCAAATTATTTGATGAATGATAATAAAAAAAACGCCTTTCAAGCAACGGCGGAGTTGATTTTGTGAAAGGCCGTTTTCTTTCTTTATTTTTTAAAAACAAGAAAGTAATTTTAATTGGAAAACTGCTTTATGCTTCACCGTCTCCTTTCAATATTATTACTGACGACAAGTGCAATCACCATCCATGCACAGACGATTGATAATAAAAACTTTCAACTATACACCACCAAAAATGGGTTAAGCGATAATTATATCACAGGCTTGCAACAAGACTCCGCTGGCTATATTTGGATCAGCACTCACCACGGCCTGAATCGTTTTGATGGTTCGCGGTTCAAACAATTTTTACATGACGATGATGATCCTAATTCCATCCCGGATAATTATATTTTCTCCATGCAATTGTTTCCCGGTAATCAACTGACACTGGCAACATCTGAAGATGCAGAAGTAATCTCTACAAAAACACTGCAAAGAAAACGGCTTGCCATCCCTAACAATGCATCACTGAAATACTGGAGCAGCAGTTGCAGATATGTGAGCCGGGATGATGATGGTAACCTGGGAGTTTCTACCCGGACCGGTTTCTATATTTTTTCATCGATGGGTGAATTGAAGAAAAGATTCGACTATTATACTGTTAAAGACATCGGCAAATCGTGGATGATGTTCGGCCAGCGTCTACATAAATTCCCCGATGGAAACCTGGTGCAACAGAATGATAGAGGGCTGCTGATTTACGACAGGATGAAAAATAATATCGGTGGAATTCCCGGACATTTTCCTGCACTCAAAGAAATTATTCAACAACAGTCAACGACCCATGACCTGATCCTGTTCGTGTCAAAATTCAGCATGATCGTGTTTGATACCCAGAAAAACAGTTTTGAACTGGTGAACTTCAGGAATGGAAACAGGAAAATATTTCCCTCGTGTTTTAATTTGTTGCAGGAGATCGGCTGGCAAACTAACCCAACATATTTAGGCCAGAATGTCTGGGCCGTTAATTCCAGGAACAAAGGTTTTTTTCTATTGCAAATTGATACAGCGACAGAAACCGTTTCTTGTTCACCCAAAAGATATTTTAGCGATCATTCCTGCAATGTTGAGTTTTCGGATAACCGGGGGAGGTTGTGGGTAGGAACCACGGAAGGATTATTCATGCAGAACATACAGCCAAAAATCATTAATTCATTTACCATTCCTGGCCAGGAAAATATTACCATTACGGCTTTATTAATCGATCAGAATAAAATATTTGCAGGCACCGATGAAAAAGAAATTTTTATTCTTGACAAAAAAACGCATAAAATAATACGTTATTTACGATTGCCAATCACTCCCGGCATTTCAAACCACATCTATTATTTTCAAACGATCTCAAGAGATACTCTTTGGATCGCCACAACCTCCGGTTTAATGTGGCTTAATAGCAAAAATTTTTCTTTTGGTTATGTTTTTACAGAATCGATGCGCGAAGGCGTATTTGACCTGCTCTTTGTCGATCGTGATCGTAATATATGGATACCGAATAACGAAGTGGATAATATTATACGCTACAATTACAAGAAGAAAAAATTTGATAGTCTGACCGCTATCACTGATCCGATGCTAAACCTGAATCTGGTAACCAGCATGGCTGAAGATAGCACGGGCAATATTTGGATTGGTGGTGATGCCATTTCGAGGTGGAACAGAAAACTTGAAAGAATTGATACACTCATAGAATATCTTCCAACACAAAAAAACAGGAAAAGAGGTTTCCAGGTAATG
>VBAQ01000312.1:1801-2273 GCA_005883765.1 Bacteroidota bacterium | reverse complement strand
ATGCTCTCAGTTGTGTTCAGGTAAAACCCAATAATATAGCACAAGACCCGAATCTCCCGGTTTTTCCGACGTTGTTAAATGATAGAATTTTCGTTCCCACCAGGGATGGGATAGGTTGGCTCAATCTAAGAACATTAAAAGGCATTGTCACCACTTATTCTGATGGTTTACCTGAAAAGCCTGTCACAACTTATTATTTTGCTTCCGACCGATCGGATGACTCAATTTGGCTTGCCTGCAAGAATTTTATCTGCAATTTTCTACCGGGTTCTGCAGATAAAAACGGTTCATTTCCCGCCCTTCATGTCACCGAAGTAGTTTCAAATGACACGGTGATCAATTACCCTTCAGGCAAAGTACGTTTAGCTCATGATCAGAATACCCTGAAAATTTCTTTCAGTGCTGTTAATTACAATGATCCGGATAATATGCGGTTCGCATACCGGATAAAAAGTAAGAGTGATTCCAACTG
>VBAQ01000312.1:0-1774 GCA_005883765.1 Bacteroidota bacterium | reverse complement strand
CCGAACATTTTGCTTACAAATATTTCTCCGGGTGATTATAAACTGCAGATAAAAGCATATGCTTACGATAATAAATGGCCCGAGCAAACAACAGAATTAATGATTATCATTAGTCAACCTTTTTGGCGAACCTGGTGGTTTGTTTCAATCCTCGCAACAGTGATTGCGGGCACGGCGTATGCTTTATACCAAAGAAGAATCAATCAGATCAAGGAGAAGGCAAATCTTGATAAGCAGTTGACAGAGTTTGAAATGAAGGCCTTGCATGCGCAAATGAATCCTCATTTTGTTTTTAATTGTCTTAACAGCATTAAGGAAATGATACTGCATGATGAAAAACAAAATGCCAGCCGCTATCTCAGTAAGTTTGCGCAACTCATCCGCACAAATCTTGAAGAATCAAGACAGGGATTTATTACAGTGAAGCAATGTATTGACCATCTGCAACAATATCTCGAAATGGAAAAAATAAGGTTCGAAAAATTTGATTACTCCATCGAAATTCAACCAGAGTTGCCAAAAGATGCACATATGGCCCCCATGCTGGTGCAACCGCTGGTAGAAAATGCCATTTGGCATGGATTACAAAAGCAAGCTGGTGAGAGAAATCTGCAGATTCGGTTTTATAGATCAGGTCTACAATTGGTGTGTGAAATTGAAGACAACGGAATAGGTTTTCTCCAATCTCAAAGGAATAAATTGGCTTCGCACGCCACACATCATTCATTAGGCATTGCTAATATACATGAGCGATTAACCGTACTAAATGAAAAATACAAAATGAATTGCTCATTGAAAATAACTGACAGGTCGGAGTTGCCCGGCGAAAAAAGCAGCGGTACATTGGCGATTTTACGTTTGAACATTTAATCCGATTGATATGGTGCGAACAATTCTGGTAGATGATGAGCCAAGGGGGTTGAATACCCTTAAAAATCTATTGCGGGAGTATTGTCCGGAAATAAAAATAGTTGCTGAATGCACGGATGTTGACGATGCAAAGGATAAAATTGAACTGCTGCAACCCCAACTTGCTTTCCTCGATATCTCATTGCCTGGCAAGAATAGTTTTGATCTACTGGCAGAACTTGATGAGATAAATTTTGAGATCATTTTTGTTACTGCTTATAACGAATACACGTTACAGGCATTTCATTACAGCGCTGTGGATTACCTGATGAAACCTATTGATGAGGATTTATTGGCAGAGGCGGTTAAAAGGGCAGAAAAGCGAATTGCCCTTAACAATATCAACAATAACGTATCCGCTCTCTTGCATAATGTACAAAGTTCAGGCACCCCAGGAGATGAAGTTATGTATTCATTCACTGAAAGGGTTCCAGGTTGTAGATTTGAAAGATGTTCTTTTTTGTGAAGCTTCCGGTAGCTATACTAATTTCTATTTTGCTGACAAACATTTCGTGTGCACCGCGAAAACGATTTTGGAATATGAAGAATTGCTGGAAGATGCCGGCTTTGTCCGCATTCACAAGTCTTTCCTGGTAAATCTTCTGCACGTGAAGGAATATCTGCGTGGTGAAGGTGGCTCAGTGATCCTTTCAAACGGTAAAGAAATCGAAGTGGCAAGAAGGAAAAAAGACATTTTTATAAACAAGATGAAAGAATATTATAAATACTGAACTTCTTTTAGAGGCTGGATCTGCCAGGAAAATGTGCCGACAAGCCGGAACGAACAAGAGGATTGAAACTGTCGGTAATTTTGCTCCCGTGAACAACGATAAGCCAATCATTCTTTTCGATGGTGTTTGCAACT
>VBAQ01000052.1 GCA_005883765.1 Bacteroidota bacterium | reverse complement strand
AAAGCCGCGGATGATGAGAGAGCAAAATTTGTAAAAGTGGTCCTTGGTTATACCGAAGATGTTTGGGATTCACTATTTGTCTTGCAAGGCAAAGAATATAAAAAGCCGACATTGGTTTTGTTTCGCAGCAGCGTAGAGTCAGCTTGCGGTCTCGCCAGTGCGGCATCAGGGCCATTTTATTGCCCGGGTGACGAAGAAGTGTACATCGACTTGTCCTTTTACCAGGAATTGGAGGATCGATTTAAAGCCCCTGGGGATTTCGCAGAAGCTTACGTGATAGCCCATGAGGTAGGCCATCACATTCAAAAACTTCTGGGCATTTCTGATAAAATGGAGAGTTTGCGACAACAATTGAGCGAAGGACAGTACAATAAGTATTCGGTAATGCTGGAATTGCAGGCCGATTTTTTTGCAGGTGTTTGGGCACACCATGCGCAGCAAATGAAAAATATACTAGATCCAGGTGATATTGACGAGGCCCTTAATGCAGCCCATGCTATCGGTGATGACAGGCTGCAAAAAGAATCACAAGGTTACGTCGTGCCTGAAACGTTCACGCATGGCACGTCAGCGCAAAGAATGTATTGGTTCAAGAAGGGATTTGACACCGGAGACATGAACCAGGGCGATACTTTTCATGATTCATCTTTGCAATAACCTCGTAGCCGGGAAAATAAAAAAGGCCAGAGAAATATCTGGCCTTTAAATGCAGTTTATCATTACTATTCCGATTTCTTGATATAACCAAATAGCCCATCTTCTTCATCATCGGGGCCGGCGGAAAAATACAGGCGACCAGGGTCAATGGTAGAAGTGGTGGGAGGAAACATAAGGGCCCACAAACCATCGATTACTATAGGATTACCGTGCGAGCGAAGTTGCCCCAGGAAGTCGCCATTAGCATTAAATGCGTTGATCCGTCCATCACCAAAATTGCCGACTAGAATTACATTTTGTGAGTCCGAACCATCACCCCAAAATCCTGCTGGCGCCATGGCTACACCCCATGGGGAATTTAATTGCCCGAATGAGACAAAACGTTTTACAAAAGATCCATCAGGATTATAAATATCAACAATACCAAACCCTTCGTGATGGATTTCGTCTCCACCTGGACCAACCTTTGCATACATTACATATAATTGTCCGTCCACATTCTGAATGTTGAAGGGAGAATAATCAGGAGGAAGATCAGAATCCACAAATGGTTTACTTACTTCCGCCCAATTCTTGTCATATACACTTATTTCCCTTTCCGCAAAATTGGCCACATACAAAAAATTATTGCCGCCATCGGAAGCCAGCGTTATTCCAAAGTAAGAAGCATCAGGAGCATCATTTACCATTCTTATAGCAGCACTGCCCCCATTCCATCCTGAGATCACTCCATCTGATCCGGCAAAAATGAAAACTGCCTTGTTTCCATTTGGTAGTTTAAAATCAGATGTAGGATTGTATAACTGACCTGTAGGGGCACCGCCGGTTGTGGCTGTGGGTGAGGGTATGGCTACCGGTGATATTCCTTGTATTACTCCATCCCTGTTGTACACACCGCTTACGCCACCAGCTTCAGCACTAACCCAGGCCGTGCCACCCGGGCTAAAGGCAATGCCCCATGCATTTAGAAGGTGAGGGTCGGTAACGGCGGCTGCGTACTCGCCATTATTGTCCACAAGATTTACCTGGCTAAAATCTTTTAAAGATTTTGGGTCTTTGCCCGCGATCGATGACTCGCTATTTGTCTGGCGTTCGATAGACTTTTGACAACTGATCACCACTAAGCACACGACTAAAGCTGCGACGACTTTGGGGAGATAATTCCCTTTGCAAAACTTTGATTTCATACAAATTGATTTAAGGTTGAACTAATAGAATTCCTGTTCAGAAAAGCATACATGTCTTTCTGATTTTGTAATGAGTCAGGACTATTAAGTGGGTTACTTCCAGGGGCAGGAACATTGACGGGCCTACCTACTATTCGTTTCGAAACTCAATAAAGTTGCCCCCTCCCGCTAATTTTTTGGAAAAGCGACCAATGGCCGGCAAAATATGAAAGCATTCTGCGTAATTTCGGTTTACCTGCCGATTATGACCGACGAATATTTCATGATGCTTGCCCTGAAAGAGGCGAGAATTGCTTATGAAGAAGATGAGATCCCGATCGGGGCGGTAGTGGTATTGAATGATCGTGTGATCGCACGGGGTCATAATATGACCGAAAAGTTGAATGATCCAACCGCGCATGCAGAAATGATCGCACTAACCTCAGCTTTTAACTATGTCGGCGGTAAATATTTGCCCCAGGCATTTTTATACGTCACTGTTGAACCCTGCCTCATGTGTGTTGGAGCCATGTATTGGGGCAAGCTAAAAAAGGTCATCTGGGGCGCCGATGATGAAAAAAATGGTTACAAAAAAATCACTTCCCCTAACTGGCCTTTCCATCCCAAAACAGAAGTAGTGCATGGAATATTAAAGGACGAATGTGGCCAGTTGATGAAAGATTTTTTTACCAAGAAACGATAGTGGAAAATGGAGCAACCCAGTTTTTTAATAAGCTAGCGCCATGTCTAAACTCAAAGAGAAAATTGAATGTCTCAATCCCAACACGCGTCGTAAAATGAATATTGATTCGGAGACGTATAATCTCTTCAGCAAGGCGATTTATCACACCCTAAAAAAAGAAAAGCGAGGCATCACTTACACGGAAATAGTTGACGGGGTAAAAAAATGTTTTAAAGAAAACAAAACGATTTTTAACGGATCTGTCGAATGGTACGCCGTTACCGTAAAGCATGATATGGTAGCCAACAACATCATCGATACGTGGGTAGAAAAAGGAACGAGATTACATAAGCTAAAGAAATAACAAGAGCATCCAAATTTTTTCAGGCCTTGTCATTAAGTCCAACAAACTAACTTTGTACCCCCTAGCTAAATCGTAATTCATAAATCGTAAATCTAAAATTCTTATTTATGGCATTTACCTTACCTGCGTTACCTTATGCTTTTGACGCACTGGAACCGCACATCGACAGCCAGACCATGCAAATCCATCATGGCAAACATCACCAGGCCTATGTTGACAATCTGAATAAGGCCATCGCCGGTACCGAACATGAAAATAAAAGTCTCGAAGAATTAATTGCCAGTGCAGGAAAAATTTCTCCTGCAGTCCGCAACAATGGTGGTGGTCACTGGAATCATAGTTTTTTCTGGAAGATCCTTTCGGCAAATGCAGGAGGTAACCCATCCGGAAAATTGGCTGATGCTCTAAACTCCGCGTTTGGATCTTTTGAAGGTTTCCAGGAAAAATTCACCAATGCTGGCATAACGAGATTTGGGAGCGGCTGGGCCTGGCTGATCCTAAAAGATGGGAAGCTTGAAATAACATCTACCCCCAACCAGGACAACCCACTCATGGATGTGGCAGAGGTAAAGGGCAAACCTATTTTGGGCGTAGATGTATGGGAGCATGCGTATTATCTCAAATATCAAAATAGAAGACCAGAGTACCTGAAGGCGGTTTGGAATGTGATTAATTGGAAAAAGGTCGAAGGGCATTTTAGCAGTTGACAATTATCAAAAAATGAAATACGAGAGCAGCCAAACCGGCTGCTCTTTTTTTCATCAAAATTTTCAAACGGCTTGTGCTACGTAGAAACCTGTAACAAGGTTTTCGTCACGCTTTAATATGAGACATGTCAGTGCCTTGTTTTGAACTGTTTTATTTCTTGTGCATTCGTTTGATCAAAACAGTTGGACCATTTATGAGGAAAATATCCATCGTTGGAGTTTTTTCTTGACCATTGTCAAATTAACGCTGTGTAGTTTTTGAGGAACATGATCGTTTTTAAGGGACAGGGTCGTAGCCATGCCCACCCCAGGGATGGCAACGTGAAATTCTTCTAATAGCTAACCACATCCCCTTGAACACACCATGTTTTCTCAGAGCCTCTACAGCATATTGTGAGCAGCTCGGGGTAAATCGGCATTTCGGTCCAAGCCAGGGAGAAATAATCCATTGATAGAGTTTTATCAATGCAATAAACGGAAGACTTAAGATCAATCCCAAGCCCCTCAATGGTCCTGTGATACTATTTCGCTGGTTGCTTTTCAATCTCTGAAGATGTTTTTTGCAAAGCTACGGTCATCTTATCGTAAATAAATTTGTGATCAGGCATCTCCTTAGATGCATAAACAAAAAACAGATTTAACTGCTGATTGTTTGCGGCAACCTGATTCTGTAACGGCCCTTTTTGCAAGCGGTAGGCCTCCCTGATCAATCGCTTTATCCTGTTTCTGTCAACTGCTTTTTTGAAATTCTTTCCGCTGACCCCCACGCCAAATTGAATGGCGAATTGTGTCCGTAAGGACTCCTTTAGAGAGTTGTGAATTGTGAATGGATAAAGCAAAAAATAAATACGGAAAGGGAAAACTGAAATATTTTTTCCTTCACTGAACAATTGTTCGATCTGTTTACGGCTCTTGAGCCTTTCATTTTTTCCAAGAGTGAATTGTTTCGCCACTTCTAGACTGGTTTATCTAAGTTTCCCACAACAAAAATAGCTCTGAGCGAGACTCCAGAGCTACCATATTATCGAAGACCGACATTCCGCTTGGGAAGCAGCTTACTTTAGTTGCCTTTCATCCGATACACTTAGTTTTTTGCGACCCTTTCTTCTGCGGCTGCCTAATACTTTGCGGCCATTCGCCGTTTGCATGCGTTTACGAAAACCATGCACCGATTTTCTGCGCCTGCGATGTGGCTGAAATGTACGTTTCATAAATTCTATTTTTTTCCGAAGGTCCACCAGAACTCCTTTGGAGGATTCCTTCGAACACGTTTTAAAATAACGCCCTGGACGACGAACTCACTCTCATTTATGTCTTCCACATGGCACCTTCCCACCCATGGTTGAAAAGGACGGCAAAGGTAGGGAAATGCGATTACAAGAAGGATGGGAATAATGGGAATTTTTTTTGAATAAAGCGAGGAAACCCTGCATAGGCCTACCTCCGTCCGGGGGTTCTTATGACTAATGATCAGGAGGTTATCCCGCGACTTACGATAAGTTTAGATGTTTGGATCTAACCGGTTCACCAAAAAATATCCTGGCGTGATTGTCAAAATCCTCGGTTGAGTCCGTGGTATAGAATTCTCTTTTCCCGTCTTTACTGCACTTGCTCTCCACTTCAGGATGACGCTTTAGATAGTGTGCAAGACTCTCAGCTACGATCTCGCCTTGCGCCAAAATTTTCATATCGGCAGGCGAATATTCTTTAATTTTTTCGAGCAAGAGGGGATAGTGTGTGCAAGCCAATAAAATGGTGTCAATCGCTTCATCCTGCCCCAGCAATTGCTGAATATATTTCTTTACAAAAAAATCTGTGCCATGGTTGTCATATTCATTATTTTCTACCAGCGGTACCCACATGGGACAAGCTTGTTGATATACTCTTAAGCCGGGATAAAATTTTTCTATCTCGAGCACATAGGAGGAGGATGATACGGTTCCTGATGTTGCCAGGATGCCGATGTGTTTGGACTCAGAATAATTCCCGATCAATTCTGTGGTCGGCCGTATCACTCCTAACACTCTTTTGTCTTTGTCAATTTTCGGAAGATCATTTTGCTGGATCGTTCTCAAAGCCTTGGCAGAAGCGGTATTGCAGGCAAGGACAACTAAATGACTACCCTGGTCAAAAAACCATTTCACACATTCAAGCGTGTATCGATAAACGGTTTCAAAAGATCGGTTACCATAAGGTGCTCTCGCGTTGTCACCCAAATAAACATAATCGTACTGTGGTAGTTTATGAATGATCTCTTTTAGCACAGTCAGCCCGCCATAGCCCGAATCAAAGACACCGATTGGATTTGCCGTTTGCATACGCAAAAATAAGAATGACCATAATGGATTTGATTAATTAATGAAGCAAATGAGTTTTTTGCACTTTGTTTAATAGTATTTTTGCAAAATGAAAAGGGTATTTTTCATTGCAGCATTTATTATTCTTTTTTCATTCTTCGCTCTCCCGGCATCAGCACAATGTTCCATTTGCACTAAAACAACGCAGCAAATGGGAGAAAAACCGGCCAGGGGTTTGAACAGCGGCATACTCTACCTGGCTTTCACGCCGTTTGCCATCGCCGCCTATGTTGGTTACCGGTGGTGGAAAAACAACAACGGATAGGATTTAGTTTTTTATGCGCAGATAGTAATGGAGCCAGTGGCGACTTGTGCGCTAATCGACTTTTTCCTCCCCCTCTTCACCCAGTTCTACAATGTCTCCCTCTTTAAACAGAATACTTTGTAAAACAATTTTCCATTTTTCTTTTTTGCGCAAAAGAAATTCAAGATCCATTCCGAAGTGTTTGAACTCTTCCATTTGAGCGTTTTGCATGATGGCTTTTGCATGCTTGTCTTTTTCCACGGCAATCCGTTGTTCGTACCAGTTAATGGCTTCTGCTTCTTCGATCAACGAGGAGATCATTCGGGCAAAAGTTCTTACTTCCTGGCTCAGCTCTTTGGAAGGCTCATGATATTGTTTAAATCCCATAACGATTCTTTAAGATGCCAAAGCTGTTGCAAGAATATTACCAAAAAAACATTGAATCGTTAACTTCGATAACACCTGGAAAATTATGGCAAAGATCAAGGTCGATCTGCATGATGTTTATAATAATAGCAAGGCTATTGACAAAGTCCTTGATGACGCGTTCCGGGAAGCTATTGAAAAAAGGATCCGCGAAGTGGAAATTATTCCCGGCAAGGGAAGCGGGCAGTTGCGAAAAAAGATTGAAAGATATTTGCAGCAGCCGCATATCAAGCCACTTTATCATCGCATTGAAAATGACAGCAAGAATTTTGGACGATTGTTTGTTTATTTTAGATTTTGAGAATCCGGAGGGCCTTTACTCCAAACTCTTTGCGCTCTGAGGAGTGCACTTTTTATCATGACCCACAAGACAAATGGAAAGTTGTAACAGATCGCAAATGACCAATTAAGAGAATTGGCGATTATTTCATTTCCTGTAAAGCATCTGATCGATGTTTGAGTCATGTTTCTCTTGCTGTAATTCCTTTCTGTAAAACACTTCATAATAAGCCTTGATAAAAGCAGCCAGTGGAGTCGCAATGAATGCACCCATAATTCCGAAAGCGGCCGACATAGCCACTATCATGATCAAAATAAACGCCGGGTGAATCTTCATGGTTGTCGAGCGTATTCTTGGGATCACAAAATCACCGATGATCTCATCTGACACAATATAAAAAATGGCGACCCACAACGCCGTAACAGGTGAAATAGAAAATGCGATAAGTATCGGCGGAACTGCCATGATATAAAAACCAATTTTCGGTATTAGCTCTGCAAAAAAGGTGACGCCCGCCCAAACCCACATGCCAGGTATTCCCATGAAATACAAAAAGAACCATACGATGATCGCGCGGATCGCGCCCGCAAATACATTTGACCACATCCAGCCAATTGTCATGACGGATGCGTAAGAAAAAGCTTTTGCCGCCTTATCTTTTTTCGAATCGGCAAACAGCGAGAGATAGAACTCCAACAGTGGCCGCGGCCTGATAAGCATATAAACAACGAGACAAAAGAAAAATATCAGCAGCAAAATATTCCGGAATAACTGAATTGAATATTGGCCTACACTGTTTATGATTGATGAAACAGGCGGTAGTGCTGTAATCGCGTTAGACATGGTTCGGGCGTTTTGCTGATCATTGGTATACTCTCCCAGCCAGTCAGCAATTCGCTTATTCAAATTTTCAAGATAACCTGGCAAATTCGCTACAAGGACTTTTACCTGGGTCACCATTTTGGGAATCACCATCCATGCCAATAAAGCAAGGCAAAGAAAAACAGTAAAAAAAACAATTAAGGAGGCGGCCGCGCGACGAATTTTTTTTGTTTCGAGCCAGGTGACAGGCGCGTTTAATACAATTGTGAGTACAATTGCAAAATATAGAATTAGTATCACCTGCAGTGTTAGATGAATAAACCAAAGCGCAACAAATATCCCGGCTGCCAGGTAAAGTAAACGTGACAAGGACCTGTATTCCATTCTTCGTTTGTTGCCATGAAAGTACAGATTCCTGAAATGCGATCGGAAGAAAACAAAAACAGGGCTCGTAAAAAAGCCCTGTTTTATTTAGCGAAACAATTTCTTAAAATGCCCGTTTCACGCCTTCTTCAACATTGGCGCTTTCGGGGTACAAAACAGCCTTGATATAATTTGATGTATTCAAAAATTTCTGCGCTGCTTTTTGCAGGTCCTGAACGGTTAAGGCATCAACCTTCTGTTCATAATCCAGAATATTTTCAGGATTATTTTGATCAATGAATGCATTGGAAAGATTGTCGAGCCACGCCTCATTTTTTTGAAGGTTCTCCCGGTATTTCTTTCTCCAGGTTTCCTTTACCTTATCCAGGTCCTTTTGTTCAATACCTTTCTCCTGCGCATTTTTTATAATATCAAACAAGGCAGCTGTAAGTTTATCAACATTCTCAGGGCCACAGGGTATGTTTGCAATAACAGTGTAATGAGTATAGGGTCGTTTTTGAATTGAACCATTCAAACCTCCGCTGTACATGCCACTCATATCTTCTCTTAGCTTTTCAATTACTTTAATATTCAGTGCGTCGATCAATGCTCTGAATGCCATATTTTCTTCGCGACTGTATTGTGTTTCGCCGGACCACATTATATTAATGAAGCTTTGAGATTCTTTTCCTCTTTTAATATTAGCTAATACAGATCCCTGGATCGGTCTGGCGCCATTGTCTTTGAATTTATGTTCTTCGGGCTTTCCTGGTAGTGATCCAAGATATTTCTCAAATAATGGTTTTGCTATAGCTGGATCGATATTACCCACAAACGTAAAGTGCATACCATCGGCGTTGCCATACACCTGGTTATATAACGACATGATTTTATCCAGCTTCAAATTTTCGAATTCCTGCACCGTTGGCAGAAATCCTACCCATGGGCTATTGTTGTACTGGATCCTGATTATTGTGTCCTGGAAAAAATATTGGGGGTTTGCCTTATAAAATTGTACTGCTCCCTTTTGTTTGGTCACAAAAGAATTAAATAAAGGCTGATCCTTTCGCGGCTGAGTAAAATATAAATTGACAAGTTGAAGGGAGGTTTCAAAATCTTTTACGCTGCTGCTTCCCTGGATGCCTTCTTCATGGTCATTAAGATATGGAAGCACTTCTACGGTTTTGCCGGAAAGGAATTTTTGCAGATCGGTCGGAGACATATCCTTCACGCCCATTACCGTGATCATTTCCGCAGCGTGCTTCGCGTTGTCCTTGTCCTCGAGCGGAAAGCGTTGCCATCCGCCCCATCGCCATGCGTCCATCATGATCTCATCATTTTTGAAATTGGTTGGCTTAAGCGTTATCGTTACGCCGTTGCTTAGCGTGAGATCACTGGTGCCAAGCTTTTCATTTTTATTCTCTGACAGAATTTTTCCCGCAGCACCTGATCCTTCCATCAAATTCGTCGCAACCACTTTTTCTTCATACGGCTTCACTTCTTGTTTAGCGGCAGCTATAATTTGCTTTTCGAGATCGACACCTGAGGGTAGCTTATCTTTTCTACCGGTGGGTGCGGTAACCAGAGCGAAGGCATTGCTAGGAGCCTGCATTTTTTTGGCTGCATCATTGACCTCTTTCAACGTAATGCCGGGCAAGACCTGTTTTAGAAATTTGTAGCGGTTTTCGGGACCAGGAATGGGTTGACCTTCGAGGTAATTGTTGATGTAGTTTGAAACCAGAGTCCTGGACTCGGATTTACCTTTTTCACGAAAAGTCCTTTCTGCTTCGTTCAGGAGATTGGCTTTTGTACGGTCGAGCTCCGTTGCCAGGAACCCATACTTTCTGGCTCTTTCTGTTTCAGCAAGCAAAGCATTGATCGCTTCCCCGGTTGTGTTGTCACCTAACACTGCAAATGAAATGAACGCATCATATCCGCGAATAAATTGATCGATCCCTGTATAACCATACACAAAAGGAGGATTCTCTTTCTGTGTCAACTCCTGCAATCTTTCATTGATCAGAGAATTGATCAGTTCTTTTTTGACTGATTCACGATAATCGGCCCAGGTCTTTGTTTTCTTTGCAGGCGTGATATAATTAAATACTTCAAGAATAGTGTTTGTCGCTTCGTCGTCGGTCAACACCATTGCATCTGCTTTTGTTCGGGCTGCGATTTGGGTGATGGCAGGTCTTGGCCGTTCATTTGCCGGGTTCTTAAATCCGCTGAAATGAGCTTTGATCTTTTTCTCAGCCTCAGCCGGGTCAATGTCACCCACGACGACAACGGCCATAAGATCGGGGCGATACCATTGTTTATAAAAACGCTCTAAGCTTGGAGGATTAAACGTTTTTAGAATCGAGTCTTTGCCAATTGGTAAACGCTCGGCATATTTAGAACCATTGAAAAGCTTTGGAAAATACTGTCGCAGCATTCTTTCCTGCGCACCTTTGCTGAGACGGGATTCTTCTAGCACAACACCTCGCTCTTTATCTATCTCGGTTTTGTCGAGCAAATTATTACCTGCCCAGTCTTCCAAAACAGTAAACCCTTTTTCTACGATATCAGGGTCGTCGCTTGAAATGGGGAGCATATAAACAGTTTCATCAAAGCTGGTATAAGCGTTAAGGTCGGCGCCAAACTTGACACCCACTTTTTGTAAATAGTCAACAAGTTCATTTTTGGGAAAATGTTTTGATCCATTAAAATTCATGTGCTCCATAAAATGAGCAAGGCCTCTCTGCTCGGGGTCCTCGAGAATGGACCCGGCATTTACAACTAAACGCAATTCCATCTTTTTTTCAGGCTTTGGATTTTTTTGGATGTAATACGTCAGGCCGTTGGGCAATTTGCCCACTTTTACATTTGGGTCAACAGGGATTGGTTGACTCAGATTTATTTGGGCAAATAGATTTACAGAAAAAAAACTTAACAGAAAAACCGCGCTGGACAAAGGTTTAATAAAGATTTTCATATAGAAATTTTTGGGGCGGTAAAAGTATTTATCCCTCTCGAGACCATGAAATAAAAAACTCCCTTTTACACAAAGGGAGAGTTAAAAGTATAAACGTAGAATATTGAACAAGGAATAACGAACAGCGAGTGTCAGATCGCCTCTCGAATACCAATTATTCGTCAATCATTCTTCCCTGTTCCCTGTTCATTATTCTTCCAGTTCTCTTCGGCTTCTTTAGCTTTTTCAAAATCGAGCACTACGCCGTTGATACAATAACGCAGCCCGGTTGGCGGAGGTCCGTCATCAAATACATGTCCGAGGTGAGATCTACAGCGGCCGCACGTCACCTCTGTGCGCTTCATGCCGTGCATGTTGTCGGGCGTATAGATGATGCTGCTCTTGCTTATCGGCTCGTAAAAACTAGGCCAGCCACAGCCGCTCTCAAACTTGGTATCACTCTTAAATAAAGGATTACCACAAACCGCGCAGTAATAGGTGCCTACTTCATTTGACTTTTCAAAGCTGCTGCTCCATGGCCGCTCCGTTCCTTTTTGGCGAGCAATATGATAAACATCTTTGGGCAATATTTTTTGCCATTCTTCTTCACTCATTACCACTTTGGATGAGTCCGTGTGGGAATATACATGATTCTTTTTTTCAGTTTCACTCATATTTTAATTTTTATGGGACATCATATTTTACTTAACCAAATTTACGAGCCTTTTACAAAAATGATTTGTCGGTCCTTCAGTCGAACGCAGATATTAGAATTTAGAAAAATATAAAATTAGTTGTATTTTGTTTCAATCATCCTTTTAAAAACCAACCAACAATGAAACCAATTTCCACCATCCTGAAGACCTTTACATTGCTATTTGCCATGACAAAGGTCGCTGCACAGGATCAGCAAGGCTTCAATCAGAATTCATCTCGCGGCAATTTTACAAGCTCGGTAGCTCCAGGTTTTAATTTTAGCTTTTCTCCCGTTTTTTCTACCTCACTAAACAGCAAGAGTGATTCTCTTTTGTTTCGTGGAAGTGGGGGAGGAATAAAATTTGGAG
>VBAQ01000051.1:16035-35613 GCA_005883765.1 Bacteroidota bacterium | reverse complement strand
GCCGTAAGCAGATTCTTTTGTGTTGAGAGCAAGATACCCGCCATTGTTCTCGGGCAATTTTTGTTTGATGATGTCTGCTTCGATGGTAACACCCAAATGATTGGCCTGGCCCGTCAGGTCGGCCGACACGTGAAAATCTTTTTCTTTTGTTTTAAATGCGGGGTTGCGGAGGTAACACCAGAGAATGGTAGCCATTCCTAGCTCGTGCGCCATTTCGAATGCCTTGCTTACTTCCTGCAATTGCCTCGATGATTCTTCACTTCCAAAATAAATGGTTGCGCCAATGGCCGCAGCACCGAGATCCCAACTCGCTTTGACGGATGCAAACATAATTTGGTCAAACTTATTTGGGTACGTCAAAAACTCGTTGTGATTAATTTTTACAATGAAAGGAATTTTGTGGGCATATCTCCGGGACAGTAAACCGAGTCCGCCAAAAGTAGTAGCCACTGCATTACACTCACCTTCGATAGCGAGCTTAATGATATTTTCCGGATCAAAGTAAATTGGATTTTTTGCGAACGATGCACCGGCGCTATGCTCGATGCCCTGGTCAACCGGCAGTATCGATAAATAACCCGTCCCGGCCAGCCTGCCAGTGTTGTACATTAGTTGAAGGTTGCGTAAGACTTGCGGGTTCCTGTCGCTGCCGATCCAGATGCGATCGACAAAATCCGGCCCGGGCAAGTGCAACTGGTCCTTTGAAATTGTCTTCGATTGATGATTCAATAGAAAATCGGCTTTATCACCAAGTAGTTCTGAGATTTTTTTGGACATCTTGAGTGTTTGTAGTTTATTGTTTTGATCTCCAGCATTGGCAACTCTGTTCAACTTTGGTTGTGTCACTCGCTTGTACGTTCCTATCGCTGCTCATCAACCTCATCCTTCTTATTCCCTGTCTACCGACAGCTAAGCCTCTCCTTAAGGAGAAGGAACGGTACAGCAATGCAAATCCAATCTTCTTGTTCTGCCGATTCAACTATTGAATACATGCTGAACATTGTTATGTATTTTAGTTTGTCATTACAAATGCTGATAAAAATTTCAAGCCTGGCCTCCCTCTCCGTAAGGAGAGGGATCGAGGGTGAGGCTTTGCGGGTGCAAAGATAAAAGTTAAAACCATTCAATGACAGTTTGGAAATATGAGGGTGCCGTTTTGGGGTGCTTCTAACATAGGGAATGATTTCCTTCGACGCTGCATTATTTAGTAAAAAGGAATAATTTTTTATTACAGAGGGATGGGTTTTAAAACCGTCTTTTCCCATTCGGTGTATTTACCTTTTAATTTATTGAAAATATCGGTCTGCTTGTCTTTCAAGTTATTTTCTTCTTTCGGGTCAGCCGACAGATCAAAAAGATATTCATTCCCTTTTTCGTCCTGGAAATATTTCCATTTACCATCCCTCATTGCCTTGTGCTGATTGCGCTGAAAGATCCGCCAGTATAAAGTTCTGTCCACTTCTTTTTTATTCCCTGTTATGATCGGCATAATGTCGATTCCCTCCATAGGGAATTTTGGATCAGGCCTTGCATCTGCAAGAGAAAGAATCGTTGATGACCAATCCATTGTTGTAGTTACCTGCTGAGTGACAGCACCCTCTTTAATTTTTCCAGGCCACCTCACAAAAGCCGGTTCGCGAATACCGCCTTCCCATAAAGACATTTTTCTTCCCTTGTAAATGCCATTATCAGAATAACGTTCACCACCATTATCACTCGTGAAAATAATGACAGTATTGTTGGATAACTTAAGATCATCAATTGCTTTTACGATTCTGCCGATCGCATCGTCAAGACTCTTCATCATAGCTGCATAAATGGTCGGCGAGCCACCAGAGGTCCATCGCATGGTGTCGGGATACGGCTTATCGCCGGGTCCCTGCCAGGGCCAATGAGGAGCATTAAAAGTGACAGCAAGAAAAAATGGTTTTGAATGTTTTTTCTGGATGATCTCAATTGCCTTATCGGCCCAGATGTCGGTCAGGTATCCATCCCTGTGTGTCGGTTGTTCGTTTTCATAGAGATCATTGCTATGTGAAACGTAATCTATGGCGCCTGCGTGAAACCCATAAAAGTAATCGAAACCATTCCGGTTTGGACTGAACTCAGGTTGATAGCCCAGGTGCCACTTGCCAACGAGATAGGTTTCATAACCGGCTTTTTTTAATAGCTGGCCTATCGAAGGATTTTCTGGCGACAAACCAACAAGACTGTCTTTGTGCCCTTCCGCAATGGGTTCATATAAACCAACAGTTAAATGCGCCGGGTAGCGACCGGTAAGAAATGCGACTCTCGTCGGCGTGCACACGGGAGCGGCCGCATAAGCATTCATAAATTTTATCCCTTGCGAACAAAGTTTATCAAGATTGGGAGTTTGATAATCTTTTCTGCCATAACAACTCAGATCTGCATAACCCAGGTCATCCGCCATCATGTAAATGATATTTGGTTTTGTTTGCGCTGAAACAAGGGTCGTCGGGAAAATGAAAAGCAACAAGAAGAATTTCTCTAACGGCATAGGTCAATTTTGCCTGAGGAAGGTAAGTTGTTTTTTCTTTCTCCCTGTTTGTATTTTTGATCAATGTTTACCAATGAAGATGTTTCGAAGTATTATGATCTGAGTGAGGCGCATTACCGCCGCGTGTGGGATCTCGACAACAGTCGATCGCTTCATTATGGCTATTGGGACGACTCGGTAAAAAATTTCCACGAGGCTCTTTTAAATATTAATAAGGTTCTTGCCGATCATGCAGAAATTAAAAGTGGTGAGAAAGTTTTGGATGCCGGCTGCGGGCTTGGCGGCTCATCAATCTGGTTAACCAGGGAAAGAAATTGTGATGTAACCGGCATAAGCCTCAACGAAAGACAAGTGGACAAAGCAAATCGAATCGCCAAGGACCTTGGTTTGGCAGATAAAGTGATGTTCGAACAAAAAGATTATACATGTACTCTTTATCCACCCGCTTCATTTGATGTCGTGTGGGCTATTGAGAGTGTTTGTTATGCACACGATAAAGGAGCGTTCTTGAAGGAAGCACATAGAGTTTTGAAACCCGGAGGAAGATTGATCATTGCTGATTTTTTTAAGTGCGAAAATCTTGAACAGGAAGATGCCGACTTAGTTAAGAAATGGGCGAACGGGTGGGCCGTGAATGATTTTTCCACCATCGAAGAATTTGGTCTGAAGTTGAGAGAAAATGATTTTCGAAATATAAACACCATCGATGCAACGGCCGCTATTGTGCCGTCAGCGAAAAAGCTTTACCGCGCTTATTTTATTGGAGCGATCGGTGCAAGACTTTATAGGCTTTTTAATCCTCACGCCACGGTCTTAGGGAAAAATAATGTGACCAATGCTTACCTCCAATATAAGACATTGAAAATGGGATTGTGGAAATACCAGATCGTGAAAGCAATGAAAATGTAATAGCTAATTATTCTTCCTGTTGATCGTCTTCGGTTATCTAATCCGGGCTATCGCATTTCCGCTGGTGTAACCTGAATGGTAGTTTTATGTCCTCCGCGCAATACTCCCAGTTCTGAGCTGGCGCCGATCACTTTCTCATTTAGCAATTTATGAAGATCGTCTACACTGCTTACCGGTTTGTTATTGAATTCAACAATAATATCGCCCATTCTTATTTCATTGTTGCGGGCAGGTGAATCTGCGACGATCTCAAAAACATAGACGCCCGTTTTTGTTGAAAGCTTATTCGCCGCGATCATACGTTCTGTAAGATTTACCAATTGTCCTGCTATACCCAGTTGTGCTCTTTTAACCCTCCCTTCTATGATGAGTTTGCCCGCGACATAAGCTGTAAGGTTTGATGATACAGCAAAACATAAGCCTTGTGCAGAAGGGATAACGGCTGTATTCATTCCTATCACCATACCTGAGGAATCTACTAATGGGCCACCCGAGTTACCCGGATTCAAGGCGGCGTCTGTTTGTATCACGTCATCGATCAAGCGGCCATTGTTGGCTCTCAACGTCCGGCCAAGTGCGCTCACTACACCCGCCGTGACACTATGCTGCAAGCCCAGCGGATTACCAATGGCAATCGCGATCTGGCCAACTTTTAATTTGTCTGAATCGGAAAACGACAAAGCTTTCTGACCTGATTCATAGATCTTGATCACTGCGACATCTGTAGATGGATCTGTTCCTTTTAATTGAGCCGTCTCAACCCGACCATCTGTAAAGTTTACTTTGATGTCGATCGCATTTTCAATAACATGGTTGTTCGTAACAATATACCCATCTGAAGAAATAAGAAAGCCTGAGCCGGAGCCTTGATGTATGGCTTCACGACGGGTCCTCCTATCTATTATTTTTTTTTGAACTTGAATATGCACGACTGCATGGGCCGTCTCACTGACAACGCCGGTTATTGTTTTTGAATAAGCATCCAGCAAACCTTCGTCTGAAATATAATTGATAAAAGAAATTGCATTCATAGAAAAATTTAAGCGGCAAAAGGTTTACCAATTCATATTTGCTGACAGGGTGGCACTTGTTGAATGTCGAACAAGGAACATGGAATGTAGAATGACGAATCCTTTCTTTACTTCAACATTCCATGTTCCTTGTTCCCGGTTCGATATTCATTACAGATCACATGGCATTTTTATTTTCGAAGAGGCAAGCTCCTGACCAGGGAAATGCGCCTTTGGGACCTTCGGGTTCCGGAATTGCGGCAATGGCCTTCATCTCAACATTAAGCCTGTTCAGCTCAGCGGCTGTTTTTAACATTGATTTCGATTCCAGGCTTTTCCATCCGTACTTGAGAAAAAATGCTTCACCCTCTTCAGGCGCGAATTGAAATACCGCATTTCCTTCTTTTAGAAATGATCCCATTTTTTCCTGCGCCAGTGTGAGCAATCCAGGGGAGGCCATGTCAAAAAGCCAACGTTTTAAATTTTTTTGTTCTGATAGATCGGAGGCAAGGGAGGCAGCTTGCTCCGTGATGAGATAGATCATCAATCCCTCTGAAACGATCAATGCCTTGTCGGTTTCGCCATTTAATTGTTTGAATAATGTTAGTCTTGCAGCTTCATTTGAAAGATCCAAAGGAACTCTCCTCAATTCACAGTTTGGTTTATCATTGGCCAGAATTTTTTCTTTTTCCGAAAGAATGCCTGGAAGATCGACTTCGATCCATTGCAAAGACGAAGGCAATTGCATGCGATAAGGTCTTGAATCAAGGCCGGCAGCTAAATTAATGACCATATCATAACCGTGTGCCACGTGCTCGCTAATGTATTTATCAAATAAATAAGTGCGTGCAACAAAGGACCAGCTATTCTGACGACTGAATTCGACAGCATTAGCAATTTCTTCTCCTTTTTTCCCTGCCATTTTGCGGGCGAAAGGGTCATGAAAAATAGCATCGGGTCTTTCGCTCTCGTCTGCTCTGAAAATAGCTACCCATTTTGCGGTATCGGAAATGTTTTCAACTAATCGTTCCATTGTTTATTTGATTCGGTTATACTTTTTTAATATCCTGATCACCGATTCGTGCGGCAAACCATATACTGTATTATCATTGATTCCCTTCATTGTTTGTCCCGCAACCAGCGCGTTAATGATCGCTTCTTCTGTGGCTTGTATGGTGGCATTGAACAAAGCACCCATCTGGTCGTTTGAAAAAACGGTTGCTGTTGTTTCTTTTGTGCGACTGAAAGAAGACTTATTGGCTGTTGAAAAGGCAATAAAAATATCTCCTGATCCATTCCCTCCGATCCCACCACATTTTCCAATACCCAAAGATACCCGTTGCGCAATCCGTTTTAACTGGTGCGGAAGCAAAGGCGCATCGGTTGCAACAACAACAATGATGGAACCTTGCTCCATCAGATCGTTGTATATCCGATAGCTATCGGATTTATTTTTTGCGGACGGAGGTTCATAGATTTTTGGCTGTAATGTATCGGCCAATTCTTTTCCGACAGGTACACCTGCAATGGTGAGTTGCGAACGACTTCCATAATTCGCCTGCACCAATACACCTAGCGTATAGCCTCCTAATTTTTTATCGATCACTCTTGATGACGTACCAATTCCTCCTTTGAAACCATGGCAGATCATGCCGGTTCCGCCACCAACCGCTCCTTCTTGCAGGGGTCCTGGCGATGCTTTTTCCAAAGCCTGCCACACATGCTCGGGCTTCACGTGAAAACCATTGATATCATTAAGAACTCCGTCCCACGTTTCCGCAACGACAGGATACGAATACCAGAATATTCCCTGGGTGGTGTCATAATATTTGTGCTCATCCATCCATTTCAAAGCGGCATCGCGTACTGTTCCAACACTGCTGGTATTCGTAATGAGGATAGGTGTTTCCAAAAATCCGGATTCTGTGATCCAGTGAGTGCCCGTCATATCTCCATTGCCATTCAACATATGCCAGTTGGCAAACACCGGGGTATATTTTTTTCCCGCAGGAAAAATTGCCGTGACCCCTGTGCGTACAGGTCCCTTACCTTTTTCTAATTTTCCATTGCCTTCAATGATCGTGGTCTGGCCCACTTCGACTCCCGTCACATCGGTAATGGCGTTGAATTTTCCAGGATTGCCATCGAAGGGAATGCCAAGATCCCTGGCCCGAATTTTTTTTTCTTGTGCCATAGAAGCAATTGTGGATAGTGAAGCAAAAACGAAAACGATAATTTTCATGACGCTGATTTCGTAGACCAATTTAATGATAATAACATTTAAATATTATGGTTATAATAACATTGCACTTTCTATTTTTACCGGGCCAATCGGTCTCTTATGATAAAATTTGATGTGCGATTTTTTGCTCTTCTCTTTTTCGTTTTTTTGTCTGCCGGGCTCTGTGCACAGAAGGTGAATGTTAGCATTAAAGTGACGAACAAAAAAAATGAGCCAGTACCTTTTGCATCATTTACAGTTATTAAGCGAAACGACACCCTAGTATTTCAACAAAAAAATTCCGACAGCACGGGTATTGCCCGGTTTATGCTGGAGAAAGATGTCCAGTACATCATTAGGATTACCTCCGTTAACTATCTGCCATTGGAAAAAGGAGTTACTGCTACTCCTAATCATAATTTTTTTTCCTTTATTGCCCAGGACCTGCCTAAGACCTTACAGGGAGTGACTGTTACCTCGACAAGACCATTGATGCGCCAGGAAGATGATAAAACCATTGTCGACCCCGAACCCATCGCCGCCGCTTCAACAAATGCCTATGAAATTCTCGAGAAAACCCCTGGCATTTTCGACCAGGATGGAAATGTTTATCTCTCCAGCATGACGCCTGCTGCCATTTATATTAACGGCCGTGAAATGAAAATGAGCCGGGACGATGTTGTTACTATGCTCAAAAACCTTCCACCCAATGCCATTTCCAAAATTGAAATTCTCCGCACTCCGTCGGCTAAATTCGATGCATCAGGCACTGCCGGGGGCATTGTCAATATTATTTTGAAGAAGGGCGTGAAACCAGGCATGACGGGTAGTGCAACAGCAGGACTACAGCAAGGACATTATGGCAACCAGTTTTTTTCGTTTAACCTGAATAACAACGACGGAAAGAAAAGTTCATTTGTCAACCTGAATTATAGCAGGCGAAATAGTTTCGAAGAAATAATTACCAACCGTTTTTTTGCTCCTGACTCAGAACTGAGTCAAAAGGCATTTACGAAATATCCGGGCACCGCCTATTTTGGCGGTTTCGGTCTCAATAATTCTTTGCCTAAAAACTGGGACATTGATTACGGTGGAAGTATCAGTTACAATAATTTCAATAACAATACAGAAAACGAAAGCGCTATAAAAAAGATCAGTTCCGACGACACCATCACCAATAACTTGAACAGGGTAAATAACAACGGCTACGCTCTGAATATCCGGAACGGTTTTGAATTCACAAAGAAACTGGATACGATTGGCTCCGAATGGGACAACGACGTCTTCCACAATTTTACTGAGAACAACTCAACACAGGCTTTTTCAACTCTTTATTATTCGCCATTTTTCATTAAGACCGGCGGAGACGGTACCAGCGATAACAAGCGGAATTTTTTTACAGTAAAATCTGATCTGAAACTAAAGTTGAAAAGAAGGATTACGGTTGAGACCGGCGTAAAATCGTCGCTTCTTGGATTTAAAAGCGTGACCAACTATTTTAATGAATCTGGCGGGGTGAGAACAAAAGACATTGGTCGAACCAACACCTTTAAGTACAACGAAAATATCAATTCATTTTACGCGCAGGGTTCTAAAACCATTGGCAAAAACATTATTGTAAAAATTGGAGCAAGGTTAGAGAATACAAATATGGAAGGCAGGCAGATCATTCCTTCAGATACGAGCTTTACGATCCATCGGACAGATATTTTTCCATACATCTACTTCAGCAAAAAAGTGATGAGCATTGCCGGCTATGAATTACGATCTTATTTGGTTTATCGTCGCACGATCACAAGACCGGCATATGATCAATTGAATCCGTTTCCAAGGTATATTGACCAATACCTTTCTGAGGTTGGGAATCCGACACTTCGTCCACAGTTCACAACGAATTACGAAGCCAATATCAGCGTGGATGAACGGCCATTGGTGGCGATAGGTTATAATGATACAAAGGACATTTTTACCAATGTAATTTACCAGGCTGACAGCAGCCGGAGTGTTGCGTACAGGACCTATGATAATCTGGGAAAAAATAAAGAATTGTACCTGCGTGGCTTGGGAGTTCTCCCGCCAGGCAAAAAATATTTCTTTGTCCTCGGTGCGCAGTACAATCACAATTTTTATGAAGGGCTGTATGAAAGCAAACCGCTCTCTTTCAAAAAAGGCAGTTGGACTTTTTTCACTTATCACCAACTGAAGTTGGACAAACGTTCACAGATCACGCTCAATGGTTTTATCAGGATCAAAGGACAACAACAGTTTTATGAGCTCAGCAACTTTGGCGCTTTGAACACAAGCATCAACCGGCAATTCATGAAACAAAAACAACTCATCATTACGCTAAGCATGAATGACATCTTCTATACCAACCAAAATGATTTTTCTATTCAACAGGGGAGCGTAAAAGCAAACGGCAATCGCAAGTCGGATACGCAGCGTTTCGGCATCAATATCCGATACAATTTTGGCATCCGCAAAAAGGAAGAGACCAACGATATGTTCAATGTAGAGCCTCCGGAAAGGAACTAATTTTACAATTCTATAATCAATTTGTCAACGAGCTCTTTGCTCATAGTTTGTATGTTGGTATTGTACTGATCAAGATATCTGCCAATAAACTTTTTTCCCGAGAATTGAAAAAACTTTAAGTATAATTTTTGGTTGATATCTTTTATGATAATAGTTCCTTTTTTAGTTTCTTCATTGTCTTTAAGCAACCTGTATGTAACTGTTATATCCTGCTTTTGAGGTTGGAAGAAAATTTGTTCCCAGTGTATATAATATAATACCAGGAATATTATATGATCTACACTCTTCCAGGCAAAAGCGTTTGGCAATTTATCAACAGATAATTCCAGCTTTTGCCCATTTAATTTTTGGCGCAACCCTTTTGAATTTGCATAGGAAATAAATGATGAATTAAAATAACTAAATGGAACCGATGGATTTAGCGTGGAGGTTTGCGAATACTCCAAACGCCAAAAAAGAACAAGGGGCAACACTTTTGTTTTATCTTTTTTTGTTTCTGAAATGGCATTTCCGGATGTAGTACCTTGCATTTTTAAGTTTGCGTAATCAACATTTCTTTGCTTTGGAATGCTTCCATATTTCTCACTGATCCATCCGTCAATTTTTGCAGGAGTAAGGCAACTTGAAAAACTAAATAGAAACGGAAACAAAAAGATAGTTATGAAAAATTGTTTTCTTCTGTACGGAATCATAAAACAGGTTTTGGTTAAAGTTTAATGATAAATTTAGTGCAACATAATAATGATTGTTTTCAAAAACAAATGTCTTTGATCTGCTGGTTTCAGTAAGTTTTTATTAAATCAGTTTTCTTCCAGCTCATCTTTTGACGGCAGCCTGGGAAAGCGATGATGCGGTTCGGCCTGGTACCAAAATACCACGGAGCTGATATCTGATTGCTGCACCAGGTAACGACCGCCGCTTCTCCAGCCAAGGTCTTGGATCGTAACTTTTAAACTTTTCTCAAAACGAATAGGATCCATGATGTGCCAGCGATACAAACCAAAACGTTGCATCACGCCATAGTGTCCGTCACCACGAACAACCTGGTGCAGGCCAGAGTAGGCCGTAGAAAATTCAGTATAATTTGTTTCATCTATCCCGATCGAATTTTTCTTTCTGGTGTCAAAATCATAAGAGCCGCAAAAATAATCTTCAGTTCCCGTGCCGTTGATCGTTGGAAACTGCGTGTCTCCATCCATATAAAATTTTATTTCACCCTCTCCCCACCAGCCATTGTTATGCACGCCCCATGCAAGTAATGTTCCGACATACTGACCCTTTCCCTGGATGCTATCAACCAGTGTGCAGATCCCGCCTTTTACCGGGTTGCTTCTTCTAAACTGCGCATGAAAATAACCAGCATCGTCGGGAACGTTGGTAAGGGTGTAATTGACCTGGTAATACAAGGTCATGCTTTCGGTATTCAGGTTGGTCATGGTGATCCGGCATTTTTTCCTGAACGGCATTACCCAATAACAGTTGAATGCGCTGCCGGGATTCACAGCAACCATCAGTGAATTCAGGTGCGCATATGATCCCCAACCCGCGCCAAAAAAATCACCCACAGGAACTTCGACCGAAGGTTCTTTTTCATCATCCCAATAAAATCGAAGAATGGAATATCTCCACACACCGGTCGGCGTCATCCAGATATGTTGAATGGCGCCCGGCCCCGTGATTTCAGCCATCGTAAAGGTTTCACCAGCCTTAATGATTACATATGGATTTACTTTCCATCCTTGTCCCAACTCTCTTGCATTATTGCGGGCATTGCCATTTTCCAGCGTCGCCATTCCGCCTTTTCCCGGCTCGCCCGTTAAATTTTCAGGACTGATCGATCTTGTTTTTGCATCACTCAAAAGGAAAAGATTACCGGGGTTCATGTTGAGTCCATTGAACCCTGAAGTTTTTTGTGCCGATGCAATTGTTGAAATGAAAATAAGGAGGCAAAAGATCTTTCTCATATGCGCGTTTTGGTTGTAGGAGGTATCTTTCGTGTTTAATAGCCCCAGCTTTTCATAATACCCAGGTCTTCCTTCGCACATTGCAGCGGCGATTTGCCCTGGTATGACTCCTGTTCAATGATGTAATGAACATTTTCATTATTCTTTCTCACTTCAGCGAGCACGTCTTTCACATTCACGATACCAACGCCCAGGACAGCACTTTCATATTTTTCATTTCCGCTGGAAGCAGGTATTTCATCTTTTACATGGAGTGAAAGAAACCTGCCCGGATATTGCTTTACAACATCCATGGCGTTACCGCCGCCATTGTACAGGTTGCCGATATCAAGCTGCTGAATAACCAGCTGCGGGTCCGTATTTTTAAGAATGATGTCATACACTTTCTCGCCATTAAGCTTTTCCCTGAATTCAAAATCATGGTTATGATAACCGAATCTCATTCCCGATTTTTTACAAAGCTCCCCGCTTTTGTTAAAGACTTCCATATACTTTTTCAGGTCATCATAATTTTTACGATAGCTCTCATCCAGCCAGGGACTGATCACATAATCCTGTCCAACTTTCGAAGCATCCTCTACCGTGTATTTCCACGCATCAGTAAAATCTTTTTTGCTTTCATCCCAATGCTGGCGGCCCATGACTGTATGACCACTGCGCATTTCCAGGCCCATATCCTTTAATAATTTTTTGAAATCAGCAGCATTGTATCCATAAAACTTTCGATCTACGTAGTTGGCATGCTCTACATATTTGTAACCAATGTCTGCAAGATTTTTCAACGTGCCTGAAGGATCTTTCTTCATGTCGTCACGAACGGAATAAAGTTGGATTCCAAGGATATGTTTATCCTTTGCCTGCGATAATAGCTGGCGGGATAATAAAGTAGTGCCTGCAAGGGCAAAAGTGCTATTCCTTAAAAAAATTCTTCTCGATATGTTCATAACCAGATTTTTAAAGTTGTAGATATGAATACCTAAGTTATGAAATGAATATGAAAACAGACATCACTTGTGACCTTGTAATTTTTTTATTCATTACTGCAAAGGAGTGTTTGTTCCTCTCCCCGCTTCGCGTCGCTGAGCTCCCTCCGACGGAGGGATGGGGGAGAGGCATGAGTGGATTTCAACTATACTCGGCGAGCCATTTTATTTTTTGCAGGTGAAGATTTGCGTGCTGCACTCTTATAAGGTACTCTTGTTGTGTCGCCTCAAACCCTTCGCATTTCATTTTTAACTCAACACCATCTCCTGCAACGATCAGCTCAAAAGTGGTAACGATGTATGTTGATGAATCCCCTTCACGAAAGCTAAACTTCAGCAGCATGCCGGGAACTGATTCTAGAATCTGGCCCATGTGAGTCGATCCTGTCCTTTCATCCTTGTTTGACAGAACCATTATGGGACTTCCTTCCATCCAATCGCAAATGATATCACCATCATGCAAATGCTGATTGATATATTCGGGACTGGTGAGCACCTTCCATACCTTGCTCGGCAGAGCATGAACAGTGATCTGTTGCTGCAAGCTGGTTTTAGACATGTTGTTGGTTGGTTCGCCTGTAAAACGTCACAATCGTTTTTTTAATCTTAATAAAATGCTAAATGGTAGTTTGTATTATTCTTAAATTCATTAACAAGAAATGATAGCCAATGAAAATATTTCAAGAGCAGGTACGACTTAAGGAACGAAAAAGAGGATTTCATCTCATTACTTCCGAGATCGTACCATCAATACCTCAGATCAGGGAAATAAGAACGGGTGTTTGCCAGGTATTCATTCTGCATACCTCGGCTTCGCTGACCATTAATGAAGATGCTGACCCGACAGTGCGGAAAGATTTTGAGACGTTCTTCAATAAGATTGTCCCTGAAAATGATCCAGAATATGAACATGATGTGGAGGGCCCCGATGACATGCCCGCTCATTTAAAGTCGTCCATACTCGGGAGCTCGGTGATGATCCCGATCCGCAATGGAAAGCTGGCATTGGGTGAATGGCAGGGAATTTATTTGTGCGAGCATCGTGATCATGCAAAAGAAAGGAACCTCGTTGTTACCGTCATCGGAGAATAGAAAAATCTTTTGGGGCCTGCAGTAGTCGTTGGAATATGCTTAGCAATTTCATTTCCTGATCCTGTTAAAAGTAAAACTGCAGTAATCATTTCCTGCCATACAATTCATCTCTGTGTCCAATAAAAAAAGAATATTATCATCTCCTTTCATAAATGTCAGAGGTGACTGCGGCATTTCTGATTTGGGTTGCAACTGATAAAGTACAGTTTTCTCGTCGGTCTTTGTTCCCTGCAAAACTGTCCATTTTCCTACAGTTGAATAACGGGTATCACCGCCTCCCACATGGACAGTATAAAGTTGAAAATTTGTTGGCTCATGTGTATTGACGTCCCGGTAAAGAACAATCCGGCATTTTATGAGCTGGCATCTCGGCACCTGTTGGCCTGTTAATGACAACAACGGGTTATAACAGGGTGTTCGGCCATCGAAAACAGCAGAATCATAAGAAAGATTTTCTGATATTATTTTCTGCGAATTGATCTTATTTGAAGAAAGGTCAACGGGCTTTGTGCTGTTGAGCGTGTAGCTCCATGCTCCGTTTCCCACCACCAGGTTTTTATTTGCATCCAGGAGATGAAGGATATTCTCATTTGGTCTTAGAAATAACAAAGATATAGGCGAGTTATCAGCGGTCAATTTGCAGACAACCGCCTTAGAATTTTCCTTTGTGCCTTTGTCAATGATCCAGCTGCCCTTCAGTTCTATTGTGGTCGCGCCATCCATAAAACCTCTTGTGCCCTGCCTTGGCATTCCGTAGGTGCAAACGAGGTTAAATGTGGCCGGCGCGGAGGTTTTCGGATCGTGGTACAAGCGAAGATCCCATGTCATCATCTGGGCTTGGCTAGTAGATGGAATGTGAAACAAGGATTTTGATATATCATCGCAAGGCGTGGTGGCTACAAAAACTGCCGCGGCCGGTGAACTATTATTAGCTGTTTGCGAACTGGAATTGATGGCAAACGATGTCGTAAAAACAATCGCGACGCAGATCGATCTCAGCTGTTTCATACCGAATAATTTTACCAAACTTAAAATTCTCTCTACGAGACAACGAGAAATTTACATCTCAGGAATCAGGTTCTTGACAAGTTGCAGGCCGCAGCGTTTTAAAATGGGGACGACGCAACAAAGATCCATGGATTATTGAAGCTGCTTACATCCAATTTACCCGACTCATAAGGGAATTTTCGGTCTACCGAAGAACGAATGACCTAAGTTCCCCTTTTAGGGGGACAGGGGGTTCATTGCTTGTTCTTAAAATCCCCGCGCTTCCACGCCTCTATAAATTCGGCCCAGGCTGCGGGGTTGAAGATATTCATCGGAGGAGTTTGGCCTGCATAGCTTGCTTTGTTTGCAATATTGCGGAATTGAATTTGAGTGGCTTCGGCCCCATCACCCGGAACCGATCTCAAAAGTACCCGCCGTTTGGCAGCGTCGGTGTTTTTCCTGGCCACCTCAATGTCATCGTCATTTACTTTGGAGTTCACAAAATCTCTCGCAAACTGCGCAGGTGTGGGGCGGGGTCGAATGATCGTCGCGGGAAGATAAATTGTGTCGGCAACCATTAGCTGCACAATGCTATATTGACTACCTTCAAGATTTCTGGGAATGGTAATTTGTTTCGGTTTGTAGCTCACGTGGGAAAAATCGATCACGTCTCCTTTCAACACCACGATAGAAAAAACGCCCTGGTTATTTGTGATCGTGCCGCGGTTTTGTCCTTTTACCATTACACTTACAGCAGGTATGCCCACCAGGCTGTCCGCCGTCATCACAATACCATACAATTGAACAACCGAATCGCGAACAGTTTCAAATTGAGCTTTAGCAGTTGTTGGTATTATGAAAAAAGCAATTCCAAAATATAAAAGAATTTTTTTCATCGCCTCAAAATAAAGACAAGTTCATTAAACCGAAAAACAAATAAGCTCTTTGATGGTTACCTTTGCGCTGAAAAATTGGTTTTTACAATCATTTTAACAGCTAAGAGAAAAAAGAGGAAAAAGCAAGATTGATCATAAACGAAAACTCTTACTTCTTCTTATCTCTTAATGCTCTCAGCTACAAAAATCAGACCCTCATGACGAATGAAGATATATTGAAGGCCTTGAGCACCGTGCAGGAACCCGACCTGGGAAAGGACCTTGTGACGCTTAATATGATCAGAGATATTTCGATCGAAGGCAATTACGTATCCTTTACTGTTGTGCTCACTACGCCGGCCTGCCCTCTGAAGGACATGCTAAAAAATGGGTGCGTCAATGCCATCAAATCAATGGTGAATAACGATGCAGTGATAAAAGTAAAATTCACATCTGATACAACTACTAAAAGGTCGGACGCGGGCGCTGTGCTGCCAAAGGTGAAAAATATTATCGCGGTGGTAAGTGGCAAAGGCGGCGTTGGAAAAAGCACGGTCGCGGCAAACCTCGCACTGGCGCTAGCGCAGGGCGGAGCAAAAGTGGGATTGATGGATGCAGATATCTATGGTCCCAGTGTGCCGATCATGTTTGGTGTTAGGGGCGAGCGACCGTTGATGATCGAGATAGGAGAAAAGGGAATGATCGCTCCTCTGGACCGCTATGGAATAAAACTAATGAGCATTGGTTTGCTGGTCGATGAAAAAAATGCCGTCGTTTGGCGTGGACCCATGGCGAGCAGTGCCATTCGCCAATTTGTAACGGATGTATATTGGGATGAATTGGATTACCTCGTGATCGATATGCCGCCCGGTACTGGCGACATTCATTTAACTCTGGTGCAAACGGTTCCTGTTACGGGCGCCGTGATCGTTACCACTCCGCAGGACGTGGCTCTTGCTGATGCAAAAAAGGCGATCGCCATGTTTGGCCAGGCGCAGACCAATGTTCCGATCATCGGGTTGGTGGAGAACATGAGTTATTTTACTCCGGCAGAGTTGCCCAACAACAAATATTACATCTTCGGAAAAGAAGGCGGCAAGCGATTGTCAGAAGAGTACGATATTCCGTTCTTAGGACAGATACCTCTTGTACAAAGCATTCGTGAAGGTGGCGACGAAGGCGTTCCGGTAATGATGAGTGATGATGAGATCAGTAAAAGAGCTTTCCAGGAATTTACTGATAATGTTGCACGAAGCGTCTCCATGCGAAATGCAAACCTGAGTTCCGAGAAAGTTGCTGAAGTGGTAGGTGAATAATTATGTAGCCAGCTTTCTTGCTACTATTGGGCTTTCGTTGCGTCGCACACTTGTGCGTTCTGTTTACTATTTAGCAGACCTCGTCCTCTTATCCTTCTCCGAAGGAGGGTACTCCATTACAAAGCCAGGCTTTACTCTTCCACATCGACTGTTAAATAATTGCTGAGCAGAGAAATGAATGATAATATATTAGAGTAAGAGAGGAACAAAGATTATCGTTTGGTTTCTCCTTTGCGAGACCTAAGCATCTTTGCGTGAAATATTGTACCAACTATCCTCACTACAAAGAGTTCATGCACAAGCGCAACAATCTTATTCACTTTTTGTTTCACGCAACGGCGCAAAGACTCATAGAAAAGACGCCAAATTTTCTTTGCGCCTTTGCGAGACCTTAGCATCTTTGCGTGAAATATTCTTCATCAAATCATGTACAACTACCCTCATTACAAAGAACAAGACAGGGAGAAAGTGATCGAATTCATGCGTGACCACCCTTTCGTTACTTTAATTGGTTGTGACAATAAAGGCAGGATTGAAGCAACACAGATCCCGGTGCTGATCGAAGAAAAAGAAGATAAACTTTTTATCCGCGGGCATATTGCCAAAAAATCAAACCATCACCAGGCTTTTGAGGAAAATCTAAATGTACTTGCCCTTTTTACAGGTGCGCATACTTACGTGAGTGGTTCCTGGTATGCCGGCAATCCCCAGCAAGCTTCCACGTGGAATTATATCTCCGTGCACGCAAGAGGCCAAATAAAATTTTTAGACGAGAACAGTCTGATCGGGTTGTTAAAGAAGCTTTCTCTTCATTTTGAAAAAGGTGATCTCCAATCGTCAACTATTTATCAGAATTTGCCAGTTGAGTATAAAGAGAAATTGATCAAAGCGATCGTGGCCTTTGAGATCGAAGTTACAGAACTGGATAATGTTTATAAGCTGAGTCAGAACCGTGACGAAAAGAGTTATGATAATATTGTCCAACAACTAAAGCAAAAAGAGGGTGAAGCAAAAGAGATCGGTGACCTGATGGAACTGCGGAAGAAAAAAGTATTTCCTTCCTAAATCATTTGTATGAATCTCTCTCTTGAAGGGAAAAATGCCGTGGTTTGCGGAAGCACCCAGGGCATTGGTCTTGCTATTGCGGAAGAACTTGCCTTGCTCGGCGCAAACTGTACACTCATCGCCAGGAATGAAACAGCATTAAAAGAAGTGATTCATAATCTCGACACAGCGTTGAGACAGCAACATGGTTATCTTGTTGCAGACTTCAGCAAGCCTGATACAGTTAAAAAGATAATTGAAGAGCATGTGAGGCATCATGCAATACACATTTTGATCAATAACACAGGCGGTCCGCCGGCAGGAACGATCATTGATTCGCGGGAAGAAGATTTTCTAAAAGCCTTTGATCAACACCTCATTTGCAATCACATTCTCACAAAGGCGGTGGTGCCTTCGATGAAAAAGGAAGGATATGGGCGCATCATCAATATCGTGTCAACCTCGGTAAAGGTCCCCTTGAAAAACTTAGGGGTATCTAACACGATTCGGGGAGCCGTGGCCTCATGGGCTAAAACGATGGCCAATGAACTCGGACAATTTAATATCACGGTCAACAACCTTTTGCCTGGAAGTATTACCACGCAAAGACTGGCTTCAGTGATCGAGACGACGGCCAAAAGAGGAAATGTATTGATCGACGTTGTAGAAAAAAATATGAAAGAAGAAATTCCGATGAAGCGCTTCGGCCAGCCGTCTGAAATCGCGGCCGTAGCAGCATTCCTGGCATCACCGGCGGCATCGTATGTAAATGGCGTCAGCATCGCCGTTGATGGCGGCAGAACGGGAAGTATATAGAACCAGGGTTCTCAGGATTGAAATGATTAAGGATATATGTCGTTCGAAAATTCACTTGCATTTGCAAAACAACTTGATAGTATTGATCCCTTGAGAGATTTCCGAAATCGATTCTCTATTCCTTCAATTAATGGCAAAGAGCAAATTTATTTCCTTGGCAATTCATTAGGACTACAATCAAAAAACACGGAGCAAGAGATCAATAACGTTCTGATGCAATGGGCAAATTATGGCGTTGAAGGTTTTTTTATGGGCAGCAATCCCTGGATGGGTTATCATGAGCAACTCACACAATCCTTATCAAAAATTATTGGAGCACTGCCGGTGGAGATCACAGTGATGAACCAGCTTACAGTGAATCTTCATTTAATGATGGTGAGTTTTTATCATCCGCAAGGGAACAGAAATAAGATCTTGTGCGAGGCAAAAGCATTCCCCAGTGATCAGTATATGTTTGAAACGCATCTGCGTTATCGCGGATTAGATCCCGACGAGATCATCATTGAAGTAAAACCTCGGGAGCGGGAACATTTGATACTCACTGAAGATATTTTGAATGCAATTGACAAACATAAAAATGAACTTGCCCTCGTACTGTTTAGTGGAGTCAACTATTACTCCGGCCAGGCATTTGATATAAAAACTATTACGAAAGCTGCGCACGATGCAGGCATCATCACGGGTTTTGACCTGGCCCATGCCGCCGGCAATATTCCGCTGCGACTCCATGATTGGGATGTTGATTTTGCCTGTTGGTGTAGTTATAAATATCTCAACTCGGGCCCCGGAGCCGTGGGCGGAGTTTATATTCACGAACGATTTCATTATGATAAAAACATAAAACGATTTGCTGGCTGGTGGGGTTACGATGAAGCGACACGGTTTAAGATGGAAAAGGGATTCAAACCCATACCAACAGCCGAAGGGTGGCAACTAAGCACTCCGTCACCGTTGTTGTATGCTTCGCATAAAGCAGCCCTGGATGTTTTTGACGAAGCCGGCTGGGGAAAAATCTTAGCCAAGAAAAAATTGTTGAATAATTATCTGTGGTTTATCCTTGACGACATCAACAGGTCGGCTCCTCATAAAATTATTGAATTCATTACTCCCCGTCCTGATCCCGATAGCTATCGGGATGAGGTTGAAAGAGGCTGCCAGGTTTCCATGTTCATGCTTCAGCGAGGGAAGGAGATATTTCAGGAGTTATGCAGACAAGGTGTGATGGCTGATTGGCGTGAGCCGAATGTGATCCGGATCGCACCAGTGCCTTTGTACAATAGTTTTGAAGAGGTGTGGAAGTTTGGGAAT
>VBAQ01000051.1:0-16005 GCA_005883765.1 Bacteroidota bacterium | reverse complement strand
TCTTTGCTTCATGACCCGTCAACAGCTCGTTGACCAAATCTTTTCAAAACGATCTTATCTCTGCGTCGGTCTTGATACCGACAACACTAAAATTCCTAAGCACCTTTTATCAACTTCGGACCCGGTATTTGAGTTCAACAAACAGATCATTGATGCTACCGGGGATCTTTGCGTAAGTTATAAGATCAACACGGCATTTTATGAAGCGCTTGGAGCAAGAGGCTGGGAAAGTTTAGAGAAAACAGTGAATTATATTCCGCACAAACATTTCAAAATTGCAGACGCCAAGCGTGGGGATATCGGGAACACTTCCTCGCAATACGCCAGGGCATTTTTTGACACGTTGAATTTTGATGCAGTCACAGTTACTCCATACATGGGCGAGGATAGCATCAAACCTTTTTTGGAATATGAAGGAAAGTGGGCCATTGTGCTGGGACTTACTTCGAATGGTGGAGCCAGGGATTTTGAACTACAGAAATTTGTAACAAAGACTGATTCGCTTGACGAGGGCATTCACATTGAGAAACACGATGTAAGATTTCTGTATGAAATGGTTTTGGAAAAAGTCTCAAGATGGGGTAGTCCTGATAATTTGATGTTTGTTATAGGTGCCACTCAGCCACATGAGTTTGACAACATTCGACAAATAACCCCACAACATTTTTACCTCGTGCCCGGTGTAGGTGCACAAGGCGGCAGCCTGAAAGAGATTTCTGAAAAAGCGATGATCAATGGTACTTCAACTAACGCTCAATGCGGAATTTTAGTGAATGCAAGTCGTTCGATCATTTATGCTTCTGATAAAGAAAATTTTGCCGAAGAGGCGAGAAATGCAGCAGCACAGTATCAAAGAGAAATGAGTTCTTATCTCTAGAAATAGTCTTCGCGTTCAATTTTTATTTTCAACCCTGGGCTTTCCGGGTATAAAACTACCTGTTGCTGCTGTCCACCAGGGATGAATTTCATAAGCTAATCTTCCCGATGCAATAGCAGGATCAGTAGTTAAAAGATTTTCTACTTCCTCTTTTGTTGCACAATCAAAAATAAAAATGCCTCTCCAGTTGCCATCATCTCCAAAAGGACCCGCTACTTTGAGTTTTCCCTCATTATACAGGCGCGTAATGTTGGCCATATGCCCCTGTTGTATTTTGGCAGCGGTTGCAGAATCCTGGTTACGGCTATTTCCCGCGGTCAACATCACAAACCAATACTGGCGAATTTGATCTTCGGGTTTTTTAGTTTGCTGACTGTAAACTGATGTAATGAACAGTGTACAAATAAATATGACAGTCGGAACAGTTTTTTTCATGAAGACAATTTTTATCAAGTTAAAAAAGAATCCTAAGAAAGTTTATTCCACTTATCCATTTATTGACGTCACCTCCCGGCGGACTACGTTCCCAACCTTCGTTTCGCTCGGTTCACTTTTTTTCTTTCTTTTGCTTGCCCAAAAGAAAGAAGCAAAGAAAAGGGCAGGCAAAACCGAATGCCTCCGGCCGGTTTTGCCACTCCCACGCACATGGAAACTCTGCAGTTTGAAATTATCTTCCCGTTCTCAATAAGAAGGACAAAAACTCCGCGGCGTGTTAGGCGAAACAACGAAAGGCGCTGCATTTTTCGCTTGGTGTCATTATTGTAGAAATTTTATTAGGTCAGGCGAAAAATGAGGCGCTGGAACATCATTCTAGCCTGATTTCCATAATACTCAATTTGTGTACACGCAATAGCTTAAAGACAAATGACACGAGAGATAAGGCTAATGATGAATAGCCAACAGACCCTTCGCTTCGCACAGAGCAGGCTACTGCAATAATGGGCGAATAGAATTGTTGCAGTACAAGAGAGTGACACAACAACAGCCAAATAGAATTGTTACCGCTGGTCACAAAATAAAAAGCCTCAAACTTTTGAGGCCCCGACTTTTTGAATTTTTAGTTTTTAGTTTTGACTTTTTACTTATTCTTCGGCTTATCAAGCAGGTACTCAAATCGCTTGCCGGTTACTTCAGCCATGTCGGGAATGTGATCTACTTTGTATTTACCCGCATCTAATTTTTTCTTTGTTTCACTAAATGCCTGCAGAGTCAGTTGAATGTCCTCATCATTATGCACGGCAGTGGGAATAAGCCGGTAAATAATATTTCCTTTTGGAATTACAGGATACACAACAATCGAGCAGAAGATCTTGTAATTCTCACGCAGGTCCATCACCATTGCAGTAGCTTCTTCCACGCCGCCCTTCATGTATACGGGTGTCACAACAGAATCCGTTTTACCAATATCAAAGCCCCTTTGTTTTAAACCACTTTGCAACTTTATCGCGTTATCCCACAATTTCTCTTTCATCTGGGGTTGCGTGCGCAACAATTCCAAACGTTTTAAGTTGCCGATCACTAGAGGCATGGGAAGACTCTTTGCAAAAATTTGTGAGCGGATGTTGTAGCGTATATAATCAATGATATTTTTTTCACCCGCAACGAACGCGCCTATCGATGCCATGGATTTGGCAAACGTGGAAAAATAAAGATCGATCTTGTCCTGCACACCCTGCTCCTCGCCAGCGCCGGCGCCGGTTTTACCCAACGTACCAAAACCATGTGCATCATCTACCAGCAATCGGAATTCATATCTATCTTTTAGGTCAGCGATCTCTTTGAGTTTTCCCTGGTCGCCGGCCATGCCAAAAACTCCTTCCGTAATCACCAGGATACCGCCGGCTTGTTGTTTTTCAATTAGCGTTGTGGCTCTTTGTAATTGCTTTTCAAAATCGACAATGTCATTGTGTTTAAAAACATAGCGATGGCCGGGATGCAGACGTAATCCGTCGATAATGCAAGCATGGCTTTCTGCGTCATACACGATCACATCATGACGATTGCAAAGAACATCAATGATGCTCACCATACCCTGGTAACCATAATTCAATAGTGCAACGTCTTCCTTGCCTTCGAATGCCGCTAATTCTTTTTCCAGTTGTTCATGATAATTGCTGTTCCCACTCATCATGCGTGCGCCCATGGGAAGGGCCAGGCCAAACTCTTTCGCTGCCTCCGCATCTGCCTTCCTTACTTCAGGATGATTGGCCAAACCAAGATAATTATTCAGGCTCCAAACGATCATTTCCTTGCCGCGGAATATCATGCGGCTACCGATCTCGCCCTCCAGTTTTGGAAATGTAAAATAGCCGTGAGCTCTTTTACGATGCTGCCCAATATTTCCGTAGTGTTTGAGTAATTTCTCAAAAATGTCTGCCATGTCAGCTATAGGGTTTTGTTACAGTTTTCCTTGTGCAGCGCCGAAGGATTCAAAGGATTCCGTCAATTGGCGCATTCCGGCATCCATCACCGGGAATCTTGTGCGTCTCGCATCCCAAGATATCGGGATCGCGACTAATGAAATTTTAATGTTCCGTCTAAAAAATCCGGCGCAAATGTAATGCATTTGAGTGGAACAGCGAATGAGGTGGTACGTTTACTTTCGAAAGGTGCCTCTTGTATGATCTCCAATAAACCTGAACTCCGGTTCCCTATTTGAAATGCAACACTTCCACGGCGATCCTCCATCCATTTTCTTCTCTTCTCCAAATGCGCAAGTAACCGTCCTGCTTATCATTGACCGCCGCCGAGCCATAAACATAACCAAGGTCCTTCATTGGGGACATACCAGAGCCAACAACCGTGTAATTTATATTTAGCGGCAGTGAATCGAGGAGAGCTTTTCTTTCTTCCGCAGTCGTTGCAGGCAAGAAACCGGAATAGTTGATCCTGCTTTGCGATGAAAGAAAAGAATTATACGCTTTAACGCCCTGTGCCGCATATGCCTGGATGAATTTTTCCTCTGCATCGGTGCACAACGCCATGTCCTGTTTTGCCAATTTCACATTGCCGCCGCGTCTTTTTCTTAGCGCTATCTTTCTCTTTTCTTTTGCACAGGTGATGCCGAAGTCTATCAAAAATCTCCACTGGTGGCGAGGGGTCAGATGCCAGACGGTAACAAAATATCCGATGGCAGCAGGCTTTTCTTTAATACTGTTTGCGTAATATTTCCAGGGGCCAGTTGTGTATCCGAAGTCATTTGTTGCTGCGATCTCTGCATACTCGGGTTCCCAGGTAAGAATGCCTGGTCTCCTCTCGCTTTTCGTGTACAGGTCGAGGCCGTTCACAGGTTTTCCTTTTTCAAAGACAATTCCGGCGCTGTCGATGAATTTTATAAATGCTTCTCTTGTACTTACAACTAATGATGTATTTGCAAAGTTTTTTTCAGTTCGTATCATGCTATCGACGGAACGTTGAGAAAAAGCCTGCGTTGATAAAATGGAGATAACAACGAGGGCGAAATATTTTTGCATAAAGCTTGTTTAGCTAGCTAGTTCAGTCAAAATGTGACCGTTGAATTTCATTATCGTTAATGCTACTAAATTTACAACTTCAAATACGAGCTATGAAAAAAGTTTGGCTACTAGTGATCGCGTGCCGGTTAATGGCGTATTCCTACGCACAAACTGGCGCAAAGACCAGTCCTGTTCAGCGACCAAAGCTGGTGGTGGGTATCGTTGTTGACCAGATGCGTTGGGATTTCTTGTATCGGTACTATGATCGATATGGCAGCGGAGGCTTTAAAAGGCTGATCACCGAAGGCTTTTCCTGTGAAAATGCAATGATCAATTACATTCCTTCTTTCACGGCGGTGGGGCACTCGACTATTTTTACCGGTTCTGTTCCGGCAATTGATGGCATTGCCGGCAATGACTGGACTGATCAGTTGACGGGAAAATTTTACTACTGCACTACCGATAGCACGGTGCAATCCGTAGGTGCAGAAAATGCGATTGATGGAAAAATGTCACCAAGGAGTTTACTGGTTTCCACCATCACTGACGAATTGCGGTTGGCTACAAATTTTCAATCGAAAGCCGTGGGCGTTTCATTAAAAGATAGAGCTTCCATATTACCTGCGGGTCATATTACCTGCGGGTCACACTGGAACTGCTTTCTGGTTTGATGATAGTACCGGTCGCTTTATCACCAGTACTTATTACATGAAGCAATTACCTGATTGGGTTGTAAAATTCAATGATAAAAAATGGGTGAACCAGTTGATCGAAAAGGGTTGGACAACTTTGTATCCAATCAATACTTACAAACAGAGCGATCCTGACGACAGGGACTACGAAGGAAAATATGCCGGTGAAACAAATTCATCATTTCCGCATGACTTGAAAACCATTTACTCAAAGAACAAATTCAGTTTTCGTCCGACACCCTTTGGCAATACTATCACTTTAGAATTTGCAAAACAGGCAGTGGAGGGCTATCAGCTTGGCAGGGGAACGGCAACTGATTTTTTGACCATCAACATTGCCTCTACCGACTATGTCGGTCACCAGTTCGGACCCAATTCAATCGAGATCGAAGATACTTACCTGCGCCTCGATAAAGATCTCGCTGATTTTTTACAAATGCTCGATACCAAGGTCGGTAAAGGGCAATATCTCGTTTTTTTAACTGCCGATCACGGAGTAGCTCATAATCCCGATTTTATGAAGCAACATGGATTGCCCGCAGATTTCTGGTACAATAGCCGCGTCACTGATTCATTAAATAGGATGTTGTTGGCGAAATTTCACGTTACATCTTTAGTTCGTTCCACTCAGAATTACCAGGTCAACTTTGATTTGAATAAAATCGCTGCAGAGAATTTGAATTTTGATGCGGTCAAGAATGCCACAGTGGATTATCTGATGAAACAGCCAGGAATTTCCTTTGCGGCGAATATGGATTTTATCGGGCGATATCCAATACCAAAACGCCTGCAGGAAATGATGATCAACGGGTATTATTTTAAACGGAGCGGACAGGTACAGATCATTTTAAATCCGGGATGGTACGACGCCTACACTAAAACAGGTACGACTCATGGTACCTGGAATCCTTACGATACGCACATTCCTCTTTTGTGGTATGGGTGGAATATCAAACCAGGTAAACTAAATCGTGAGGTGAACATGACTGACATTTCCGCAACTGTTGCCGCTCTTCTGCACATCCAAATGCCGAATGGTTGCATTGGCCATGTCATTGAAGAAATAGTTAGATAGAATTACTACAGTTGTGCCCCTCTCTGAAGGGGAGATCCGAAAGGACTCTCCGAAGGAGTCCTGGCTGACCTTTGGAGGGTTAGGAGTGAGGCAACAGCTCTCTGATCTTTGCGAGGTGATGATCATCGTGCTCAGCCACAAAAAATAACGAATCGATCAATCTCATTGGCGTTTGCAGGCGAGGATGCAAGGCCGTTAATAATACAGTGGCTTCATCTATGTCTTGCACTTTTTCTATTAGTTTACTCCTCGCGGAAGAGAATTGTGAGATTAGTTCTTGAATGGTTTTTTGATTGTGATTGGCTTCATGAGTTTTCGTGTTTGTCAGATCGGCTGCTCTCAAGGTCTGCTGGCCGGACAAAAAGTCCTCGATGCGCCCGTACCATAATCCCTCCAGGTCATATAGATGACCCACCTGCTCTTTGATTGACCAGGCTCCGTCCATTTTCCGACTTAATTTTTCATCGGTTGTGTTTTTTGTCATGGCTTCAACCCTTGCCAATGTTCCTCTTAACCTCTCGATGATCACAGGAAATAAGCCGACAGGAAAATTAAATGCAAACTTTCTTTCAAACCACGGGGTTTGCGCGATCATGAACTAGTTTTTAATGTCAGAGTTTGAAATATTTCTTCGTTAGCTGTTAACCTCCATATGGCCGTACATTTCTTCCCTTAACTGATGTATCCTTTCGTCCCCAATATATTCATCAAATTCCATCAGGCGATCAATAATTCCATTCGGAGTTAATTCAATTACGCGGTTGGCCACCGTTTCCATGAAAGTATGGTCATGTGATGAGAGCAGAACAATGCCCTTGAAATTCACAGCGCTCTCATTAAAGCTCTGAATACTTTCCAGGTCAAGATGATTCGTCGGCTGATCCAGGATAATGCAATTCGGATGTTGCAACATCATGCGGCTGATCATGCATCGAACTTTTTCACCGCCACTCAACACCTTTGTTTTCTTCATCACATCATCACCACTAAATAACATCTTTCCAAAAAATCCCCGGAGAAATGGTTCGTCCACATCGGTTATATACGCAGGCACCCACTGACGAAGCCAATCCATTAATGTTAAATTTTGTTCGAAAAACTTACTATTCTCTAAAGGCAGATAGGCGGTTGTTATCGTGGTGCCCCACTCAAAGTTTCCACTATCAGCTGTCGCTTCGCCATTGATAATTTCAAAAAAATTGGTGATGGCGAGTGGATCCCGGCTGTAAAAAGCGATCTTATCGCCTTTGTTTACGGTAAAAGAAACATTATCGAAAAGCACGCGGCCGTCGACTGCTTTGCTTAACTTCTCAACATTTAATATTTGATTCCCAACATCACGCTGTGGAGTGAAAATGATCCCGGGATATTTTCGATTGCTTGGTTCAATCTCTTCAATGGTTAATTTTTCCAAAGCTTTTTTCCTCGCCGTAGCTTGTCTCGATTTGGATGCGTTTGCACTGAAGCGGGCAATGAAGTCAAGGAGGGCCTGTCTTTTATCTTCGATCTTTTTATTCTTATCGCTCAATTGCCTCGCCATCAATTGAGATGATTCGTACCAGAACGTATAGTTGCCTGTAAATATTTTTATTTTCTGCCTGTCCACATCTGCCACATGCGTACACACACCGTCAAGAAAGTGACGGTCGTGACTTACCACGAGCACGATATTTTCGTAATCGGCCAGAAAATTTTCCAGCCAATTAATCGTTTCGATATCCAGGCCATTCGTCGGCTCATCAAGCAACAAAATGTCAGGGTTTCCAAACAGGGCCTGGGCAAGCAATACTCTGAGCTTAAGATTCGAAGGAATATCTTTCATCAGGCTTTGATGAAATGAATCATGCACACCCAAATTGTTGAGTAAGCTACCGGCATTACTTTCAGCTTCATAGCCGCCCATTTCTCCAAACTCGGCTTCAAGATGTGCCGCCTGCATTCCATCTGCCTCCGTAAAATCTTCTTTTCCATAGATGGTTTCCCTTTCCTGCATTACCTCCCAGAGTTTATCATGTCCTTTCAGGACAGTGTTCAACACCGAAAACTCGTCAAATTCAAATTGATCTTGTTTAAGCACAGCCATTCTCTCGCCTGGAGTAATTTCTACAGTTCCTTTGTTTGGCTCGATTTCGCCACTCAATATTTTCAAAAACGTGGATTTGCCTGCGCCATTAGCACCGATCACGCCATAGCAATTTCCTTTGGCGAAATTCAGGTTCACTTCATCAAACAAAATTCTCTTGCCAAAAGATAAGGTCACATTTTTTACACTGATCATCTATTAAAATTTTTCGGAGCCGGCCGCCCGAACGTTCAGCACACCATTGTTCCAAATTAGGCTTCGGAACGGGCGGGCAAAAGTATGCCATTATTGCCTCGTAGCGAAAAGCTAAATGAATGAATTTTGTTATAATATTGCCCGCACTTGGAATAGTTGAAAAATAATGGGTAAACGCATTTTGTTCATAGACCGCGATGGTGTGCTGGTAAAGGAAGTTCCTCCCTCTTACCAGGTTGATGCATGGGAGAAACTGGAATTTTACCCGGAAGTTTTCAAATGGCTCGGAAAGATCGCAGAGGAGTTCGACTATGTGTTGATCATGGTGAGTAACCAGGATGGCCTCGGGACTCCTTCATTTCCTGCGGAACACTTCTGGCCCATCCACCAACACATCATAAAAAGTTTCGAGAATGAGGGAGTGAGTTTTCATGCGACTCATATTGATACAAGTTTTCCCGAAGAACATTCACCCAATCGCAAGCCAGGCATTGGGATGTTTACAGAATATCTCGACACACCAGCTTATGACATTCCCAATTCTTATGTGATCGGTGACCGCATCACCGACGTTCAGCTGGCAAAAAATTTGGGATGCAAAGCTATTTGGCTGAACAATCACCCCGGGCTGGGTGGAAAAGAAGTTAGTGACAGCATGGAAGAATTAAAAAAAGTGGTTGCCCTGGAAACGCGTCAATGGAAAGATGTCTATAATTTTCTAAAACTGGGATTGCGAAAAGTTACACACGACAGAAATACTAACGAAACACAAATTCATGTTGAGTTGAACCTGGATGGAAATTGTCTTTCGAATATTTCAACTGGACTTGGTTTTTTTGATCATATGCTGGAACAAATTGCAAGACATGGAAAAATAGATTTGACAATCCAGGCAGAAGGTGATCTCCACATCGACGAACACCACACCATCGAGGATGTAGGCATTGCATTGGGTGAAGCTTTTGCAAAAGCACTGGCCGATAAAAAAGGGATGGAACGCTACGGCTTTGCTTTGCCAATGGATGAAGCCGATGCGAAAGTGCTGATCGATTTTGGTGGACGCAGTTGGATCGTTTGGAACGCAGAATTCACGAGGGAAAAAATAGGAGAGATGCCCACCGAAATGTTCTTTCATTTTTTTAAATCCTTTTCCGACGCGGCCAAATGCAATTTAAATATCGAGTGTCATGGAGAAAATGAGCACCATAAAATTGAAGCGATCTTCAAGGCGTTTGCAAAGGCGATTCGGATGGCGGTGAAACGGGACCCCATGAGTAATTATTTGCCCTCCACAAAAGGAGTACTGTAGTACAAAACATTTTTATAGTTTTTATCAGAGCCGTTCAATTAATCATAAAATGATTTTTATGAAAAAGATCGCTGCTGGTGTTTTTCTTCTTGTAGTTTCCCATGTAAATGCTCAACTAAGCTCGGGTCCAGACGATACACTCGTCGTAAACTGGGATAAGGAATCAATGATCTCCAAATCGACTCCAACATTGCAGGTTGTAGTAAATCCAATGTTACGTCGCGGCGCCCCCATCCATGACCAATCTTTCTCTGCTTTACAAGATTTAGGTTGTAACTACGTCCGTTACGTGCCATGGCTTCCATATCCAAGGCTCGGAGTGGCAGAACTCGAAGCGCCGTCAAAAAACAAGACATCTTGGGATTTTACCATCATCGATCCTATAACCACTGATTTCCTGAACGCAACCAGGGGCCATTCGGTGATTCTAAATTTCAGCACAATCCCTGCCTGGATGTATAAAACGGAGAACCCAGTGTCTTACCCCGACAACCCTGATTCTGTGCTTTGGAATTACACACAAGGTTCCCTCCCGCGTGATTCTTCTCTGAAGGAGATCGCAGATTATTTTGCAAGGTTATATAGCTGGTACGCGAAAGGGGGATTTACTGATGAATTAGGAACACACCATTCATCAGGCTTTCATTTCGACATTCCTTTTTGGGAAGTACTAAATGAGCCGGAGTTTGAGCATAGTCCATCCCCACAACAGTACACTAAGCTATATGATGCAGTTGTTAGCGCCATAAAAAAAGGATCACCGGCGACAAAATTTGTTGGAATGGCATTAGCCTTTGAAACGGACCCCGAATGGTTTGAGTATTTTCTGAATCCTAAAAATCATAGACCGGGAATTCCGCTCGATATGATCTCTTATCATTTTTATGCATTTGGGTCAATGGATCAGAACATGGATGTAATGCAATACACTTTTTTTGACAAGGCAGATGGATTTATCAATACCGTTCGCTACATCGAAAACATTCGGAAACGGCTTTCTCCAACAACAAAGACAACAGTGGACGAGATCGGTAGCATTTTAGCTTCTGATTTTGCGTCCCCAGAAGTTCCAATTCCTGCTGAGTATTGGAATTTATCGGCGGCGCTCTACGCATATGTTTTTGTTGCGCTAAGCCGTCTTGGTATTGACGTAATTGGAGAATCGCAACTGGTGGGCTATCCTTCACAATTTCCAAGCGTAAGTATGATGAACTATCACAATGGTAAACCTAATTCCCGTTATTGGGCACTTAAACTTGTAAAGGATAATTTTAGTGCGGGTGACTCATTGGTGGATGCGAACATTAGGGGAAGAGGTTCTGCTGGTTCAGATGTTTCCGTACAGGCATTCAAGACGAAGCAGGGAAAAAAACTCTTGCTAATTAATAAGCGCAACAAGCCGGAACAATTTGTGTTGCCGGCGGCTTTCAATGGAGGTAAACTAAGTGTCGTGGATGTATCCACCGCCGACAATAAGCCGGCCCAGTCCACGATTGATAGAAGCGTGATCGAATTGAAACCATTTGCCGTTGCTGTTTTTAGTCTGCCCGCCCGCAGATAAATCTCAACAAAAGAATTTAACTTCAACAACAGTAACCCCGGACGTTGGTCGTAATTTCAAACCAGACATTCATTGAAAAAAATTAGTAAACCAACTGATAATATTCCTTCGTTTTACCAGCCCTATATGGCCTACGTGCCGGATGACGGACATCTTTGAAAGATATTCAAATCGAAACAGAAAAAATAGTAGGCAACCTTTCACAAGACGAGCTTAATTATCGCTATGACAAAGACAAGTGGACAATTAAAGACATACTTGTACATCTTGCAGACTGCGAAAGAATTTTTATTTATCGAGCAATGAGAATCGCAAGAGGAGACAAAACTGATTTGCCCGGTTTCGATGAGAAACTTTTTTCTTTAAACGCGAATGCTTCAAACCGGCAAATCACTCAAATCCTAAGAGAATTAAACGTTCTTCGGGATTCGAGTATCGCTTTCATAGAAACACTTACTGAAGAAGAGCTGAATAGAAAGGGAATAGCAAATGGTTGTCCCATGTCAACACGATTACTCGTGAATCATATTTATGGACACCACAAACATCACCTGACTATTATTAAAGAAAAATATCTTCGCAACCCATAGATAGAGACAGATGAAAATGCATGTGAAAATTTGGTCATTGTTAGCAGTTCCATTTTTGTGTGGTTGTACAACTTATCATCTAGCGACACAAAGCTTACTTGAGCAATTTGCTAATTCGCGGTCAGAAACTAAAACAAATTTTATTATTGCGCCCCCCTTTTTTTTCCCAGCGACGGTAACGGGAAATTCATTGACAGAAATTAAAGTTTTAGACGCAAAACAATAAAGAACATATGATTCCAGTGACAAATCATAGTGGAGTAAGAATAACTAAAAAGGACGGAACAAGAAAAACCTTTTACTTTGATACTTTACTTGTCAAAGACAGTACGATAAATGGGAAGAAATCACATTTTGTCGGGGTTGATATAAAGCCAATCAAACTTGATGACATTGCAAAAATTGAATTGCAGCGATAATAAAAACGTAGTTGTGCAAAAAACAGCCATCGGGCGTATTGGTAGCTCTTGAAGTCAGATCTTTAGACAGATAAGTAGTAGTACCGCATCGGGTTCGATACGTTTTACTGACATTACAAGCTGTATGAAAAAAATTGTAACTATAACATGGCTGTGTCTGTTAATCAATGCAGATAAAATTCATTCACAAGCTAAATCATTCAATAAACCCCGTACCATTGTCACTACCGACGGTGAAGTTGACGACCAGGATTCGTTCACGAGGTTGTTATTGTATTCAAATGAGATGAACATAGAAGGACTCGTGTACACAAGCTCGCAATGGCATTATAAAGGTGATGGAAAAGGCACGTTGTTTATTTCGGAAATGAAGTACACTGCTGATCATTATGGAAAACGAGCTGAGCTGCGCTGGATCGGGATAGATTGGATGCAGAATTTAATTGACAAGTATGCAAAAGTGTACACCAATCTTTTAAAACATGACAACCATTATCCGACACCACGATATTTGAAGAGCATCATTAAAACGGGCAATATAGATTTTGAGGGTGAGATGGATCATAATACCGAAGGTTCTGATTTTATTAAAAGAATCTTGCTGGATAATAAACCGGGCCCGGTCTATTTGCAAATGTGGGGTGGCACTAACACTGTTGCGCGTGCTCTAAAAGCGATAGAGGACGAGTATAAGGGCAGCCCCGAGTGGCAAAACATTTACAAAAAAATCTCTCAGAAGGCAATACTGTACATTATCCTTGACCAGGATGCAGCCTACAAAAAATATGTGGCATTGAACTGGCCGGACATCAAAGTGATCTACAACTCATCCCAGTTTTGGAGCCTGGCCTATTTCTGGCCGAGAGTAGTTCCGGTAGAATTACAGACAACGTTCAAGGGAAAATGGCTTGCCGAGAAAATAAAGTTCAATCACGGCCCATTGCTCTCATCTTATTTCCTCTGGGGCGATGGTCAAAAGATCAAAGAGGATCCCGAACACACACAGGGCGACACAGCCGATGCAAGGAAAAATGGATTTGATCAGTATGATTTTTTGTCCGAGGGAGATTCGCCGGCTTTTCTTTATTTGATCGATGTTGGTTTACGAAGTTTAGAAAATCCTTCTTATGGTGGTTGGGCAGGTCGGATGATCAGGTCTGCAGCAAATCCGCATGTGTGGGAGGATGGAAAGGATGTTACGGATCATAATCCTTACACCGGGAAGAATGATATTTCCTATCCTCAAACGCGGTGGATCGATGCACTACAAAACGATTTCGCCGCACGCGCAGACTGGTGTGTAAAAGATTACAATCATGCCAACCACGCACCCGTAGTTAAACTCAACTGTGCGGTAAACATTACAGCAACGCGGGGACAGCTCGTAAAACTAGGCGCTGCTGCAACTGACCCTGATAGGGACAGCTTACGTTATCATTGGTGGCAATATGAAGAGGCAGGCACATATCCGGGCAACGTTGAGATGCAGACCGGGGAAAATAAAAATGCTTCATTTGTTGTGCCACACGATGCGAAGGCCGGAAGTACTATTCATATTATCCTGGAAGTAAGAGATTCTGGTTCCCCCCAATTGACCAGGTACCAGGCCGTGATCGTAACGGTTAAATGAAGTTGTAATTAGTTAACGAATTGTTGATTCAAACCAACGCCGATGAAAAAAATTGTTTTGCCTTTAATTGTACAGCCGATTTGTTTGTTTGTGATTGCCCAGGTAAAACTTTCAGGGTTGTTATGCGAAAATCTTTTAAATCCGATCGGGCTGGATGTTTCTCAACCACGGTTTAGCTGGCGGCTTGCAAGCGCTAAAAGAAATGTTGTGCAAAATGTTGTGCAAACCGCTTATGAAATTCGTGTGGGTGAGAGCACCTCATTGCCTTCAAAAAGCAAAACCATGCTTTGGAGTTCGGGAAAAGTTAATTCTGATTCATCGGTTCAAGTCAGTTACAAGGGTTCATCTCTCCGGTCAGGGTCCAAATATTCGTGGCAGGTAAGAGTTTGGGATAATTTTGGAAAAACGTCCCCATGGAGCGAGCCTGCAACGTTCCAAATGGCATTGCTGAATGTCGGAGATTGGAAGGCCAATTGGATCGAACCGGGGTTTACCGAAGACAGCATCAACAGGCCCACGCCTTTATTCAGGAAGGAATTTAAATCTCCAAAAAAAATTCGAATAGCTACGGCCTATATTACAGCTCATGGAATGTATGAGGGGTATATAAATGGAAAACGGATCGGTGATTTTTATTTGACACCGGGTTGGACGAGCTACAACAAACGTTTACAATATCAGACTTATGACGTAACTAATCTTTTGACCGAGGGGAGTAACGTCATAGCAATGGCGCTTGGAAGCGGTTGGTACAGGGGGCATCTCGCATGGGGTGGAAACAAAAATATTTGGGGAAAGGATATTGCATTGTTATTTCAGCTGGATATTATTTATACCGACGGAACGAGGGAATCAATTCTATCCGACAACTCATGGAAAACGACGACGGGCAGCATTACTTATTCAGAAATTTATAATGGCGAGGTCATCGATGCCCGTAAGCAAAGAACAGGCTGGCGCAACGCCGGGTACAACGATGGAAGTTGGAGTGGCGTCAAAGCGAAAGATTATGACAAATCAAATCTCATTGCAACCCAAAATGAGCCTGTAAAAAAACACGAAACATTTGCAGCCGCAAAAATCCTCAATACACCTGCAGGAGAAAAAGTGATCGACTTTGGACAGAACCTGGTGGGGTGGGTGATAGTAAAGGTGAAAGGAAGGGCAGGTGATACGATTACAATTTCGCATGCAGAAGTGTTAGACAAAAATGGAAATTTTTATACGGAGAATTTAAGAGCAGCAAAGGCCCAGGCGCAGTATGTTCTGAGAGGTGAAGGTGAAGAAATTTTTGAACCACATTTTACTTTCTTTGGGTTTCGCTACATAAAAATTGAGGGCTACCCGGGTGAAATAAAACCCGAGAATTTTACGGCAGTAGCGCTCTATTCTGACATGTCGCCGACAGGAAGTTTCGTTTGTTCAAATCCGTTAATTAATCAATTACAACATAACATCCAGTGGGGACAGAAAGGAAATTTCCTTGATGTACCCACCGATTGTCCGCAGCGTGACGAGCGCCTGGGCTGGACGGGCGATGCGCAGGTTTTTTCACGAACAGCATCTTTTAATATGAACGTAAATAATTTCTTTGCCAAATGGTTGAAGGATGTGGCAGCGGATCAGCTTGAAAATGGTAGCGTTCCGTTTGTTATTCCCAACGTGCTCGGTTCGGGTGCAAGTGGTTCTACGGGCTGGGCAGATGTATGTACGATCATTCCGTGGAATATGTACCTGGCTTATGGCGACAAAAGAATTCTTGAGCACCAGTACGGCAGCATGAAAGCATGGGTCGAGTACATAAGGAGTAAGAGTCAGAATGATCTTTGGAACACTGGTTTTCATTTTGGCGATTGGTTATTCTATCGTCCCTTTGATGATAATGATGGTCGGTCAGCAGTAACCGATAAATATTTAATTGCTCAATGTTTTTACGCTTATTCAACGCAATTACTAATTAATGCGGCGAAAGTTTTGGGGAAAACGGATGACGCACCTTCATATGCCGCTCTGCTGCAAAAGATCAAAGAGGCTTTTGCAAAAGAATATTTGACCCCGAATGGAAGACTTGTGTCAAACACCCAGACTGCGTATGTGCTTGCATTGAATTTTGATATGT
>VBAQ01000302.1:3525-5463 GCA_005883765.1 Bacteroidota bacterium | reverse complement strand
GTTACATCATCCCAAAGCGGGAGGGCCAACAGCAAGGCAGCAACGATAGTTGCATAGATTACGCCAGTGATAAACCCGGGAATCATTCCCAAAAATTTATTTATCGCGCTTTCATTTATTGCCGGCCCGGTAAACCACGCAATACGACTAGTCACAAGTCCGATCAGTATTCTGGCTAAAATAATTGTAATAAAAAATGCGACTGGTAACAGCCATACACCCAATGAGGGAAATAGCATCTTTAAGAAACTGGCCGTGTAGGAATAAAACGTAATGCCGAGTAAAATACTTCCCAGCCAATTGACAAGATCAAGGGTTCCCAATATAAAACCTCTTTGCCAACCACCCCAAATTGCCAGCAAGACAACAAGGATCAGTACCACGTCTACCCAATTCATATTTCCGAGTTTAATGATAAATGACGAACGAAAAACAAATAATATGCCCTGATGGGAATTACGAGCAGTGGACGTCGACAGGCCTTGTAAAGGCCAGGCGGTGCGAGTAAAACACATCAATGGCAAATAATTTCCACATAAAAAGCCGGCTCACTTAAAATGGGGCAAAGAATTGACCTTTGAAAATTACCTGGGTCGGAAGGCAACATGTGGGATCAAACCAATTCCGCAATTTCTTTTGGCAGATCATCACGAACGTGATCGAGTTCTCCTTCGGAGACAAATTCCTTTAAGGCATTAAAAATGACGGTTATCTTTTTTCTTGCAAGCTCATCATTGGCAAAATCAGAACCCGCGCTCGTTTCTGTATTGTTCCTGATATCAAACAAGAACTCGTCAAAGGTTTGGGCTTCGCACAGTGGTTCATTGATATCCCAGCCATCGACATAGATTCCTTTTAAGACGAGGGGTAATTGCGAAATGATATGCAATGATTCGTCGGGAATGAGCGTTCTTCTCAATGCTATAAAAACACATCTCAGTACACGAACAGCATGATCGGTGTCATCGGGTGTGCCGAGTTGCATCGCAAGGTTTTTGATAAAACGGTTGGCTTCCTGGCAGTGTTTTTCAAATGCGTTTATCATAGTTAGAGGTTTTGAAGAAAATGCCTGCATGAAATGTGCCGGAGAAGTTATCTACTTCAACGAATTCTTGTTCACATAAAAATTTATTCAAATAGATATGAAACTGCGGAGAGACCTTTTCGATGGAGATCCCTACGTCAGGATGTGATGCGTCGATCATTTCAGCTTCGCCAAAGCATCTTTAATCCTTAAAAAACCTTTTTCGATATTTTCCATGCTGTTGGCAAATGAAATGCGAATGCAATCATCATCGCCGAAAGCACTACCCGATACGGTAGACACATGGCCCTTATTGAGTAAATACATGGTCAAATCCGACGAATTGTGAATGGTGGTTTCGCCGTCAGTTTTTCCGAAGTAAGATTTTATAATGGGGAAGATATAAAATGCGCCTTCTGGTTTTGCGCATTCAATTCCCGGGATTTCTTCTACCAGGTCCATGACCCTTTGGCGACGCAGTTCAAATTGTTTTACCATTTCCTGCGTGGGCCTCAGATCTGAAAGCAGGGCTGTGATGGCGGCGCGTTGAGTGACGGCATTAGCGCCGCTGGTAATCTGTCCCTGTAATTTTTCGCAGGCTTTTGCAACGCTTGGGTTTGCGGCAATATAACCAAGGCGGTAACCTGTCATGGCGTAACCTTTGCTCAGGCCATTTATAATGATCACACGCTCTTTTATCTCTTCGAACTGCGCGATGCTTTCGTGTTCCCCAACGAAGTTTATATACTCATAGATCTCATCTGAAATAATGAAGATTTTTGGATGGCTGGCAAAAACGTCAGCCAATGCTCTTAATTCCTGCTTCGTGTACACCGTGCCAGTAGGATTGCAGGGTGAAGAAAAAATAAATAATCTTGTTTTATCGGTTATATTCTTCTTAAGTTCTGCGGGCG
>VBAQ01000302.1:0-3302 GCA_005883765.1 Bacteroidota bacterium | reverse complement strand
CGCAGATCAGGATAGCCGGCAACCGGCGGGTAATGGCTCCAGTTATCATCAATTGCTTTCTTTGCGGCCTGCTTTATATGTGTAGGTGTATTGAAATCAGGTTCGCCCAAACTTAAATCTATAACATCAATGCCTTTGGCTCTTAACTCACGGCCCAGCTTGGCCATTTTCAAAGTCTCTGGCTCGTTGAATCGCTGTAATCGGGATGAAAGTTGCATGAATAAAAATTTCGGATGCAAAATTACAGGAAAGTAGCGAGCCATCAGTTATCAGCGTCGGTAGTTTTACTCAAAACTATTCACATGTTGTCGGATGCAGCTTTCAGTTTATCTGGACTAGCCAAAATTGCGATGGGAAAGATCCGGCTTGTATTTCCTATCTCTTCATTCATGATCATAAACCGCTTGCCCAGGATTGTTGAGAGATTTTTTTTATCACACTGACTTTTTCAGAGCGAGCAAAGCAAAGAAATCTCAAGACATCTTTCATTTTCTTCCAGTCAATTTGCGCACAAATGAGTTGAATTGGTCGTGGAAAAGAGAATCGAAATGTTGCGGATGCGTATGAAGTAGATGAGAGGTAAAATTAATTTTTTTCAGATGTTTCAAATCTAAGCTGGGCCGTTATCACCTGGTTAAAAAACGTGTTCGGTAAGGGGATTTTGACGCTTGAAAACCCTATCTTTGCCGCCCTTGATCGCCGCGGCTCTGGCCAAGGCGATTCCCTTTGTAAAAGAGAAAATAATAAACTGAAAAGTATGCAACTGAAAGGTTTGGTTCGCTTCTTCACTATTTTGTTGGTTCTGTACTCCATTTACCAACTTTCATTTACCTGGTTTGTGCGCGGTCATGAAAATAAATTAAAAGACCGTGCTGAAAAATTTGTCAAGGCAAAATATCCTGAAGCAAGAAATAAAAAACCTGAGGATTATCCCGATTCAGCAAAAGCTGTGTATGATGCACGTATGCGGCGTTTGGAAGATAGTACCAAGGACGTAACACTCACTTATGGCCTGAATGGAGCTATCAGTTATCAAAAAGCAAAGGAAAGCGAATTGAATCTTGGTCTTGATCTCCAGGGTGGAATGAATGTAACCTTGGAAGTAGAAATGACAGGCTTGCTAAAATCCATGTCGAACAATTCGAGCGATCCTGATTTTCTGAAAGCTTTGGACAATGCTAACAAGAGAAAAGCCAACAGCAGCAGTGATTTTATAACACTCTTCGCCGAAGAATATCAGAAGTTGAATCCGAATGGCCGGCTGGCATCGATTTTTGCTACTGCCAGCCAGAGCAACATAAAAATAACTGATAACAATAGCACCATAATTTCTAAGATCAGGGCGGAGGCAAAGAACGCATTTGATCGTACCTACAAAATACTACGTGCCCGTATCGATCAGTTTGGTGTTGCACAACCAAGCATTAATCCCAACCCTGATAGGGCCATCATTACGGTAGAACTTCCCGGCGTCAAAGACCAGGAACGCGTAAGAAATTATTTACAGGCAACTGCCAACCTGCAGTTTTGGGAGGTTTACACACTCGAAAACAAGGATTATGCAAATGCGTGGCAGAGTGGAATAAAAGTTTTTGAGAGTTTAGTAAATGGAACGCCGATCGATACTGTCAAAAAAGTCGATACATCTGCTACGGCTAAAACAGATACAGGAGCAAAGAAAGCCAATGATACGCTTGGCAAGACCACAGCCAAAACATTGGGTCAAAAAAAGATTGGCGATTATATTCAGTTCGCTTCTCCGTACCAGGACAACGGAAAAGTATATTACCCCGCCGCTATAGGATCCATTTCAATAAAAGATTCTGCAATTGTGCGCAGCTATTTGGAAAACCCGTCCTTCAGATCTCTCTTTCCGCAAGATGTAGTCTGGCTATACGGCATACCCAATGTGAATCCAAACAACAACAGGAAATCTGACAGGATCCCATTGTATGCTATCAAAACCTATGGAAAGGAAAAGGCAAGATTGGAAGGCGATGCAGTGAGAGACGCAGGCCAGGATGTTGATCCGACTACGAATAAGGTTGAAGTAAAAATGGAGATGACGACAAGCGGAGCGAAGATCTGGTCAAAGATGACAGAAGAAAACGTCGGTAAACCGATCGCTATCGTCCTTGACAATGTTGTGTACTCTGCTCCAAATGTGATCACCAAGATTGACGCAGGTAACTCGAGCATTTCGGGGAGCTTTACCACCGAGGAGGCACAGGACCTCGCAAATATTTTAAAAATTGGAAAGTTGCCTGCGCCAGCTAAGATAGTGCAGGAGCTAGTGGTGGGCCCTACACTTGGCCGAGATGCTATCAATGGCGGGTTAAAGGCTTTTACAATTTCATTTGTTGTGATCTTTTTGTTGATGCTGATTTATTATAACACCAGCGGATGGATCGCTAACATTGCGTTGATCTTAAACCTCCTTTTCACCATTGGAGTTCTAACGGGATTGGGTGCAACATTGACGGCGCCGGGCATTGCCGGCTTAGTGCTTACCATCGGTATGGCAGTCGATACGAACGTAATTATTTATGAACGTATAAAAGAAGAGTTGACGCGAGGGAAGGGATACATCCCCGCCGTCAATGAAGGCTATCGCCGTTCTTTACCACCCGTGTTGGACGCTCACGTTACCGTATTACTTACTGCAATCATTCTTTTTTCATTTGGACTGGGACCAGTGAAAGGTTTTGCCACTACGCAGATTCTCGGCATCCTTTTGTCATTATTCTGCGGAATATTGGTCAGCCGTTGGGTTACTGACTGGTTCACTGATAAAAAACGCCATCTTGAATATTTTACAGGCATTAGCAAACGCATTTTTCAGCACGCAAATATCAAATTCATTGAGTACAGAAAAATTGCTTATGGCATTTCAGTGGTCGTGCTGGTGCTCGGGATCAGCTCGTTCTTCCACGGCTTTGATGAAGGTGTTGAATTCAAGGGTGGACGCAGCTTCCAGGTTAGGTTTGCGCAAAATGCGCCCATAGAAAAGATCCGCGATGATCTCAAGACTGATCTTGGTGAAGCTCCGATCATAAAAACAGTAGGTGACAATCGAACTCTTGATATTACTACTTCATACCTCATCAACGACACAAGGAATGAAGCAGACTCATTAGTTGAGATGAAGCTTTTTGGCGGATTAAAAAAATATCTTCCTGCGCCTCTTTCATTCGAGCAATTTGATAAGAATTATAAATTAGGTTCTAAAAAAGTGTTGCCCACTATCTCTGATGACCTGAAAGAAGGAGCGAAAAGGGCAACCATTTTCGCTTTGCTGATCA
>VBAQ01000298.1 GCA_005883765.1 Bacteroidota bacterium | reverse complement strand
TGACGTCTTTAAAAATTATTGAACAGAAGTCAAACGATCTGCACAGTGAGCTACAAGTTTTTGTAAATCTGTCCAGCCGTAACCGCCATGAAAGTCGCCGTTTTTTGCAAATAATTTTTCTGCACCCATCCGCTCATAGAATTTATTGGATGGGTTATTAGCGTCACCAAATAACAACATAGAAGTTATTCCATGTCGCACAAATTCATTCGCGACTCTACAAAGTAGTTGTCGCCCTAAACCCAATTTGTGATATTTGTTAAGAAGATATATTTTATTCAACTCGCCTGAAAATTCTGATTGGTCAACATGATTGTAATGTTGTCCTTTTGCAAATCCAATTAAACGGCCATCTTCTTTTTCAATTACAAAGCAAAACCAGCTTTCATCTTTGCTTTGAAAAGCCTTTTGCCATTGCCATCTACGTGTTTCAACGGTTGGTGCGTTAAAAGTTCCATGTGTTTCATTAAAGGTTGTCACATGCAACGCAGCTAAAGCTGGCACGTCTGCAACTGTCGCTTGTCTGATTTTGAAAAAATTAGACATTGTCCTAGTATACTCGTTTACTTTAGGTGTGTCCAAAAAAATGGCGTGCAACACTCTAATTTATGCTATAACACGCTGCATTCAAAAAAATAGAGTTGTTGATTTTTAACTGCTTAGTGTTATACATTTTCATATTGTCGTTAGAACAATCGGATCAACGGCTAAGGCTTTTTATTTCATCATACTCATGCACAAAAAAACCTTTCTCATTCTTCTTTGAAGCGGCTAACATCGCCTTCGCAACATCCCTGGCTTTTATCGGTTTATATTTTGAAGGAAGAAAAAAGGAAAGGACTTTCATCATCGCCTGCCCGATCTTTTCCAGCGGCCGTGATTCTTTTCTTTCGCCCAGCAACATGGATGGTCGCATGATGTGAACGCTTTCTAGTCCCATTGTCTCAACTTCATCTTCAACCTCGCCCTTCAATTTCAAATAGAAATTCTTGCTTTTGCTATTCGCGCCAACCGAAGATACGAGTACAAAAATTTTGCAGCCGACCATCTTACAAAACCGCCCTGCGTGTACGGGAATGTCGTAATCCACTTTTCGGTACGCAGCTTGATCGCCCTTTACTTTTTTTTGCGTAGTGCCCACTGCACAGAAGACAACATCACTGTTGTCAAGGGCAACCAGGAGTGAATCATTGTCACTAAAATCAACCAGTTTTTTTTCAAGCCTGGGATGAACGAGATTAAAAGGCCGGCGAATAAGTATCCTCACTGTTTGAAAATAGTCATCCTTTAATACGAGATTCAGCAATTCTCCGCCGATCAATCCAGTTGCGCCGATCAATGTCGCTGTTTTTGCACTCATGATTTTAATGTTATTTTCACGCGATGACGCCCGGGTCCCCTGCACTCAAAAAATAGAATAAGCTTTGCGACCTTTGCGCCTTAGCGTGAAATTTAGACAATGCAAATTCAGCAAAATTTTTCTCTTAAGCCTTATAATACTTTTGGCATTGACGTGAAAGCCAGATATTTTTCACCGTTTTCAAATGTTGAGCAACTCACCCAACTTTCCAAAGGAGTCCTTGCGGACACCAACCACCATTCACCATTCACCATTCACAATTCACCACTCACCACTTTCGTCCTCGGCGGCGGCAGCAACATTTTATTCACGAAAGATTTCGACGGTTTGGTTTTAAAAAATGATATCAGGGGAATCGAGATAGTAAAAGAGGACAATGAACACATTTATGTAAGAGTGGGGGCAGGGGAGAACTGGCACCAGTTTGTCTTGTTCTGTATAAAAAATAATTGGGCCGGTGTCGAAAATCTTTCATTGATCCCCGGAAATGTCGGAGCCTCACCCATGCAAAACATAGGCGCCTATGGAGTGGAGATCAAAGAAGTATTTCATGAGTTGAAAGCATTTCACTTACATGAAAAAGCAACCTACACATTTGGTTTAAAGGACTGTCAATTCGGCTATCGCGACAGTATTTTTAAAAATACGTACAAAGATCAGTTTGTCATTACCGACGTAACGTATCGTCTCAATAAATTTCCGAACTACAACACGAGCTACGGTGCAGTCGAACAGGAGCTGGAAAGAATGGGAGTCAAACAACTCAGCATTGCAGCCATTTCCCAGGCTGTGATCAATATCCGCACTTCCAAATTACCTGACCCTGCTGAAATAGGGAATGCTGGAAGTTTTTTTAAAAACCCATCGATCTCAAAGGAAAAATTTCAAGATCTAACATCCAACCCCGATAGCTATCGGGGTCAAAATATTGTTGGCTACGAAAATATGGATGGCACCGTGAAGCTTGCCGCCGCGTGGCTCATAGAACAATGTGGATGGAAAGGTTTCCGAAGAGGCGATGCAGGCTGTCATGAGAGGCAGGCATTGGTGCTGGTGAATTATGGCAATGCCACCGGCAAAGAGATCTACGACCTAAGCGAAGAGATCAGGCAAAGTGTAAGAGAAAAATTTGGAGTGGAATTAGAAAGAGAGGTGAATATAATTTAGAACCTTAATTTTCCGGATTAAGCAGGATTACGAGGACCCTACAATTTTCCTAATAATCCATCTAATCCTATAAATCCTGGTCCTGTTTCTACGCCTCCTCATCAAACTCCTCCTCGTAACTTCTTCCCAGGTTGAGCATAGAACCCATCAGGTCTTTAAATTCTATTTTTCCCTCGATCACTTTTTTACTGATGAATGAATACGCGGCAAGGCCATGCAAAACAAATTCCATGAGCAGCGCCGATTCTTTCTCATTTGCTCCCTTAAAATATTTTTTTACCAGGGCTTGCAATCCATCCACCCTGTACAGGTTCAAAACTTTTTCTTCATCTTTTATGTTGAAAAATAGATTTACGTGGTTTCCTTTATCAAACCATGCAATGATCGAGCGGTAAGGATTCTCGTCTTTCGCTTCGGATGCTTTTCTTTTTTTCAGCTGGTCAGGATTGGGAAAATATTGGGCAAATTGTGAGCGAATAGACTTATCCAGCAAATTCATCGCTACCTGGTAAGGGCCTTCCTGTTCGCCTTCATAAACCAATTCAATTTTTCCTGTAATGGAAGGAATGATCCCGACAAGATCGCTGATCCAAACCTGCGTCTGCCTTTCTTTATTCACGATGGCTCTTCTTTCAGCAGCGCTGATGGCATTTTCAAAAGCAGAGATGGTAAGCCTTGCACTCACTCCACTTTTTTTGTCTACAAACTCACTGGCTCTTGCTTCAAAAGCTACCTGTTCTATTAACCGCTTCGCAAGATCGCTGACCGTTACGATCGCCTTTTGGTCTTTGTCGATATCCGCTTCCTGCTCAGTAATGGCAAGGGCCGTGTCAAGATCTTTTGGGTAATGTGTCAATATCTGGCTTTCGATCCGATCCTTCAGTGGAGTGACAATGGCGCCGCGATTAGTGTAATCCTCGGGATTAGCAGTAAATACAAATAAAATATCAAGTGGCAATCTCAGTTTGAAGCCTCTTATTTGCACGTCACCTTCTTCTAAAATGTTGAACAACGCCACCTGTATCCTTGCCTGCAGGTCCGGTAATTCATTGATCACAAAAATGCCGCGGTTACTTTTTGGAATGATGCCGTAGTGGATCACTCTTTCGTCGGCAAAGCTCAATTTCAGGTTGGCAGCTTTGATCGGGTCCACGTCGCCAATAAGATCGGCTACACTAACATCAGGTGTCGCTAATTTTTCTGCATAACGTTCGCTGCGGTGCACCCAATGGATCGGGGTTTCATCGCCGTGCGCTGCCATCTGGTCAAGAGAATATTTTGAAATGGGCTTCAATGGGTCATCATTGATCTCGCTGCCCGCGATCATCGGAATGTATTCGTCTAGCAATTCAGTCATCTGCCTGGCCATTCTTGTTTTTGCCTGGCCACGCAAGCCTAAAAACAAAATATTGTGCTTGCTCAGCAATGCTCTTTCCACATCCGGGATTACACTGTCTTCATACCCGATGATTCCAGGGAAAGTATTTTCTTTTTGCTTTAGCTTCTGGATAAGATTCCGGCGTAATTCTTCTTTAATGCTTTTACTCTGATAGCCGCTTGCTTTCAGTTCTCCGAGGGTTTTAATGTTGCTAATGTTCATTTTTTGTTTCCGGCTTTGGTAATTCTATTCATCTTCGGTTGTGTCACTCACTGCATCGTTCGGTAACTCTAATCAGCAAAAATTACTTCGACCTAAGTCCCCCCTTGGGGGACAGGGGGCCTAATAAACTGTTTTTCTCTTTCCACTTTCAAAATCTTTAAAAATAAATGCTCCCAACTTATCCAATGATGCAAAGAAAGCCTTACCATTATTTGTTTCCGTAAACTCCTGCACAAATCTTTGGAGGTAAGGATCGGTTGCGATCATGAAGGTGGTGATCGGTATTTTCAGTCTCTTGCATTGTGCTGCCAAATTCAAACAGCGACTAGTGATCTTTCTGTCGAGACCGAAACTGTTCTTGTAATATCTTTTTCCAATTTTTAAACAAGTCGGTTTTCCGTCGGTCACCATGAAAATTTGCTTGTTGGGATTTTTTCTTCTCCTCAAAATATCCATTGCCAATTCCAGGCCTGCTACTGTATTTGTATGATAAGGTCCTACCTGCAAATAGGGAAGATCCTTGATCTCGACCGGCCAGGCATCGTTGCCAAATACTACAATATCGAGTGTATCCTTAGGATATTTTGTGGTAATTAATTCACTCAATGCCATCGCGACTTTCTTTGCCGGAGTGATCCGGTCTTCTCCATACAAAATCATGGAATGAGAGATGTCGATCATCATTACCGTGGAGGTCTGCGATTTGAAGTCTGTTTCGCGGATCGCCAGGTCATCTTCCTGCATGTTGAAACTTTCAATGCCATGATTGATCTGTGCATTCCGTATGGACTCTGTGAAATCGATTTGCTCCAGCATGTCGCCGAACTGGAACTGTCTCGTTTCGGGATTCACTTCATCTCCCTGACCCGGTTTGAATGTGTGGTGATCGCCCTGCTTGGTTTTTTTCAGCTTGCCAAAAATTTCTTCAAGACTTCTTTTTCGAATTCCCTGTTCTGTTTTTGGTGTAATTTTTATTTGACCTGTTTGCTGGTCTTCAGTGATGTATCCCTTGTCCTTTAGCTCATCAATAAAATCACCCATTCCATATTCGTCATCAGTCATGTCATATTCGCGATCCAATTGGTTCAGCCATTGCAATGCCTCGGCCACATCACCGCTGGTATAGGTGAGTAACTGCATAAAAACATCCAGCAATTGCTGGAACTTGGTTTTACCCTGTTCGTTTGGATCGTATTTATTAAAATGATGCCCAATCATGATGTCTGATGTATGAAGTGGGAGATATGAGGTATGAAGTATGACCCTAAACCTTATGTTCATACCTCAAACTTCGGACCTCCTCCGCTTCCGGCAATTTACAATTTTTATCCCGGTAATTTTTCCTTTAACAACAACTTAAAGGATGGAAATGTTGCAGGATGATGTATGAAATACGAGGTATAAGGTACGTGGTATGAGGTATGAGATAGCGATACGAGGTATGAGGTATGAGACCTCTGACCTCCGACTTCCTACCTCTGGCCTCCTACCTCCGACCTCATTTTCGATTACTGTCTTTCCTTTTGGCCGATTACTGTCTTTCCTTTTGGCACTGTCCTTAATATTTGTAATGATGGTTGGATTTTTTCCCTCAACCGCGGGAACACTGGTTTGTGTGTTTTGACCGTAGGCTTTATTTAAGTCATCAAGAATTAAAAGCATGATCTCATTATCCCGTGCCTCCATCTCCAACCCGATAAAAAGATCTTCACGTTCATCCCGAAGATAATTGTAATAACTTCTTTCCTGTTCGAGATCTTTTTTCAAAGCCGCTCTTACTTTTTCGGCTAGTGACATATTGCCCGCTTTGTAAGAAGCCTCAAGATAGTACAGGCCATAAATATTGTGCGAGCTGCTTCGGCTGATCATTGCATAAGGAAGATCGCCAGCGCTGATCATGCTTTCGCATTTATTCAACAGCTTATTTGCGACATCTTTTCTCCCAATGTCGGCATTATCTCCGGCCGCCTCAGCGAAAGTGGTACGAATACTCAATCCATGGCGGCGATTCTCTTCATCGAGATATGTTCCTTTTTTACTCGAGTACACAAATTTGTCCAATATGTTTTTGGTTGTATGTTTTTGGTTGCCGAGTCAATATTCATATCCTGCGATAGTGATCCCACTCTTTGGGTGATGAGCCATTTATCCTGTGGACGCTCTGTCTTAATTGGCACCAGACGGTAGGTTAATCCATCCTTGCGCAAATAACTGCCAAAACCTAATGACGTGTAAGGTGAAGTGAAATAAATAGGACGTTTCCAGTTATTGGCGGCAATAATATTTAAAATGGCGAGATCATTTTTTTGGATGATCAACCTGTTGCTTTGTAATGGGACTTCAAATCGCATTTCATTCACCACGGTATCATTTGGATTTGCTGTACCATTCTTCCTTACAAACACTGTGTCTACGGGCACCGTGAACCGCCGTTCTCCAAACGTTTGAGGACCTTCGTCTCTACCGGTTTCCTCGTTTACCACGCTCTTTCCCATTTCGTTCTTCATCACGTCGTAAAGTGGATAGTATGTTTCCTGGGATTTTGAAGGATCCGATACGAATTGCAGGTAATCGCGGTTATGACCTTCAATTTGCTCGGGCGTCCATATCACATCAATGGGATCACTTTGATTCACTTTATACCGGAGCTGGTTAATGTACCAGTCAATTCCCAGCAAACTATTGTTGATGATCCTGATATCGGGCCGCACACCTTCAACTTCCTGTGCATACCACAAAGGATAGGTATCATTATCACCGAAAGTAAAAAGGATCGCATTCTTCGCGCAGCTTTCAAGATAATCCCTGGCAACATCACTCGCCAAATGTTTTTTGCTTCTGTCGTGATCATCCCATTCCTGCTGGGCCATGATGATAGGCGCAATGATACAAACCACCGTTGTTGCAATATTGATGAGCATGGGATTTTGGCCGCCTGAAGAAATTGCCCTGATGCCATACACCAAAACAGCAGTGAATACGGCATAAAGTACAGCGATCATGATTGAAGCGGGAAGCGCTTGTTTCGTATGCCAGGCAAAACTCATCAAACCGATGAAGAAGGATAGTACAGCGCCAGTAATTAAAATATTTTTAAAAAGATTTTTACCTGTCTGGCCCGTTGGCAGGTCCTTCTCACGAACCATTCTGACAATACTTACGACAGCTAATCCTAGCCAAACGGCAAAGCCGTAAAAGGAACCTACATAAGCATAGTCACGTTCACGAGGCTGGTTGCCGGGCTGATTGAGATACAACACAACCGCGATGCCCGTCATAAAAAATAAAAGAAAATTAACTATCCAATCCTTTCTGTCCCTGGTGAACTGGTACACGCATCCCAAAATGCCCAAAAGGAATGGAAGCAGGAATAATCTATTATGCGCTTTATTATTGGTACTGCTCGCGGGCATCCTGCTCTGATCACCCAGCATCGCATTATCTATAAATGAAATCCCTGTTATCCAATTTCCATCTCTTACATTCCCCAAACCCTGCACATCATTTTGCTTGCCCGCAAAATTCCACATAAAGTAACGCCAATACATGAGGCCCAACTGGTAAGTAAAAAACCAGTTTATGTTATCGCTGTAGGTCGGCGGCTCATAGCCAACCTGGTTACCCTTCTCATCTCTTTGTACGAGGTTCAGCCAATCTGCATAGAATTGAGCATGTTGCTGCTCGTTACTACCATCCCAAATACGTGGAAACAATTGCTTGTCCTCGTCCTGGTAGTCGATCGTTTTTTGTTTGCCGATCGGAACGTACTTGTCTTTGCCCTTGACGTATTGCATTTCACCTTCCTTCAACGCGTAATAGCCGGGCTTGTCCGGATCCTCTTTTGGTTGCGCCGCGTAGTGGGGTCCAAATACCAGTGGAGCCTCTCCATACTGTTCGCGACTGAGATAATAGACAAGACTTATAGGATTGTCTACATTGTTCATGTCGATCGAGGGATTCGCGTTCGAGCGGATCAGCGTGGTGAAATAAGTGGAATAGCCGAGCATCATGAACGCATAACACCACAATGCCAGCTTGATGCCTTTTAGATTATTTGTCTTAAAGAGGTAGGCGAGAAAACCCAACGCCAGCAGCAGCAGCGTTTTGAATATGCGAATCGCGGAAGAATCACTCTGTGTAATGTAAGGGAGGAATAACAACAGGAGGAAGACGCCAAACCATATCGACAGCTGAGTCTTGGTTACCTTGTTGTTTTTAAAACGAAGACCAATGGTAACTAAGGCTGCGATCGCGACAAAATAAAAGGCAAAGCCAGAGAAGAAGGGCAGATGAAAAGCGTTGACGGCAAAAATATCCATGGCCCCCGCCGCCTTCATCGAGTATTGGATAATAACAAACTGTACAACGCCTGTGAGTGCAAGAGCGATGATGAACGCAAAAATCGCACTCCGCGTCTTGTATTGGTAACGACGGAAATAATAGATCATCACAATGGCAGGAATCGTGAGAAGACCCAGGAGGTGAACGCCAATGGAAAGACCCATCATGAAGAAGGTGAAAATGATCCAGCGGTCAGCGCGGCTTTTTGCC
>VBAQ01000087.1 GCA_005883765.1 Bacteroidota bacterium | reverse complement strand
CAATATCCAGCAATTGCAGAACAAGTTCCAGGCTTACATGAAGAAAGATATTTTCCCAACATTCACACAAGTAGGCTCAACTTTTCTTCCTTTCTTCCAACCTCTGAAAGATATTCACCTTAAGTCGTCCGATTTTGTTTACGACAATGCTGTTCGTGGAAATGAAACCTATGTAAGAGCTTTGTCCATTCTAGCATTATTCGTTTTGGTTATTGCCTGTTTCAATTTTATTAACCTTGCAACCGCCAGGTCATTCAGAAGAGCAAAAGAAATCGGCGTGAGAAAAGTTGTGGGCGCCGATCGCAAGCAGCTCATTCTCCAATTTATCGGCGAAACGATCCTGCTTTCTGTTTTGGCTATGCTTTTGGCAACTGTCGCTACTTTCTTTATTGTTCCCTGGCTCAACCAGTTTACCAATAAGTCTATTCAATTCAATCCGTTTGCAGATCCTTTGCTCGCTTTGATCATCATTGCAGCGGGAATTGTTATTGGCACACTTGCGGGCATTTACCCGGCGCTAATTCTTTCAGGTTTTCAGCCGCTCAAGGTGTTGAAGAATATGAAGCTTGTAGGAAGTGGTGGAACTTCCTGGTTGCGTCATGCATTGGTCATCGTCCAATTTGCCCTTTCCGTTTTGCTGATCATTTCTACCATTATAGTTTACAGGCAAACCCGGTATTTGAATAGTAAAGATCTTGGCTTTAATAAAGAGCAAATCGTGTACTTCCAGGTGAGGGATAGTCTTGAAGCGAATCCAAAGACACTCGAAACTTTCAAATCACAGCTAAGAAATTCATCGAACATAGTCGCTGTTACTTCCGGTTATGGCTTGCCCGGTGATCAATATGCCGGTGATGGGGTCAATCTTCCGACCAAAGAGGGGACAAAAGAATATCCAGCCAATGTTTTTATTGGCGACCCTGACTATGTAAAAACACTGGGTTTGCGGATTGTCGCTGGAAGAGATTTTTCAAAGGACATGTCCACAGATGTCAAAGAAGCTTTTCTCATTAATGAAACGGCAGTAAAAGAGTGGGGCTTTGGTACTCCTGAAAAGGCAATTGGTCAGCCAATTTATTGGAATGAATGGGCGCCAACTGATACAACTCAACCTGTAAAAAAAGGAAAGGTGATCGGAGTCGTACAGGACTTTCATTATAAAAGCCTGCACGAAAAAGTTTCTGCATCCGTAATTCAGCTCTATCCACAGATAACCTATAAGGTTGCTGTGAAATTAAAGACCGCCGACATAAAAAACACGCTTGCATTCATTAACAACAGGTGGAATGAGTTTGTGTCCTCCTACCCTTTGGACTACAAATTCATGGATGAGACTTACGGCGCCATGTATAAAAATGAAGAAAAGTTGAGTGATCTCCTTTGGATCTTCACGATCATGGCCATCTTCATTGGCTGCATGGGCTTGTTTGCCCTGGCCGCATTCAGTGCAGAACAAAGGACAAAAGAAATCGGGATCAGGAAAGTGTTGGGAGCAAATGCATTTAATATTATGGGACTGCTCTCCCGGAATTTTTTAATGCTCGTTTTAGCTGCCTCTCTTATTGCATTTCCTATTGCGTGGTGGGCAATGAATAACTGGTTAAAGAATTTCCCGTACCGGATAACAATAAGCTGGTGGATATTCAGCATAGCGATAATCGCTGCCTTACTGATCGCATTATTGACTATCAGTTTCCAGGCGATCAAAGCGGCTATTGCCAACCCGATTAAAAGTTTAAGAACAGAATAAAATTGTGAATCGTGATCCCGATAGCTGTCGGGAGTGAGTTGTATATCAGAAAATAATATTTATTCAAGCTTTCTCCGCCTGAGGCGGAGGAATAAGAAAGGGGGCTTCATGATCAAAAACTATTTCACAGTTGCCTTAAGAAATATAACCAGGCATAAAGCATATGCAGCAATAAACATCGCAGGGCTTGCAGTGGGCATTGCAGCTTGCCTGTTATTGTTTATTGTCGTCACTTATGAATTAAGCTATGATAAATTTCAGCCCAACTACAGCCGCATTTATCATGTGGCTGCTAAAATAAAAAGTGCAGAGGGTGACTCTTATGAAGAGGGCATTCCCTATCCTGCCTATGATGCGTTGCGGGTGCAGTTTCCTGATGTAGTCACTGGCGCCCTATTTCAAAATTATAACTGCCAGGTAACCGCATTAAACACGAATGATGTAAATAGTTTCTCTAATAAAAAATTTATTGAAAAGAACACTGTCTTTTTTTCTGACGCGAATTTCTTTTCAGTATTTCGATACGAATGGCTCGCAGGCAACGCACAGGTTTTGAAAGATCCCAACATGGCCGTTGTAACAAGAAAAATGGCTGAAAAATATTTTGGCAGCTGGCAATCTGCAATGGGGGGATTATTAAAGATCGACAATACGGCAACGGTAAAAATAGAAGGGATTTTAGACAATGCTCCGCAGAACACAGATTTTCCAATCGGCGTGATTGCATCGTACGAGACCATGAAGAAATATCCTGATACTTATGGTTATTCAGACCGGTGGGGAAGCGTCACAAGCAGTTTCCAGGCTTTTATATTGTTGCCTCAAAATGTTTCTGTCGCCGCAATCAACAAGCGGCTGCTCTCTTTCAGCAATGAACATTATAACGCCAATAACAAAGATATTTTTAAAACATACCAGTTCCTTCGCCCATTGAGCGATGTACATTTTAATACACGAATAGGCAATCTCGGCGACCATGTAACAAGTCGGACAACCTTATGGACGCTTTCACTCATAGGCATTTTTATCATCATTATGGCCTGTATCAATTTTATTAATCTTTCTACAGCACAGGCAGTGGGTCGCTCTAAGGAAGTCGGTATAAAAAAAGTATTGGGTGGCACCAAAATCCAATTGTTCCGGCAATTAATGGGTGAAACATTTGTCATCGTTTTAACCGCTGTTTTACTTGCAGCAATACTTGCAGCCGTTTGCCTGCCCTATATAAAAAACATAGCATCTATACAGGAAAAAGTAAGCCTGCTGAATATTCCTGTTGCTTTATTTATATTGATTGTGATTATAGTCGTTACTTTTTTAGCCGGCGCTTATCCGTCATTTATTTTATCAGGCTTTAAACCTGCGCTTGCTTTAAAAAATAAAATCACTTCTGCAAACATTGGCGGCATTTCTTTAAGAAGAAGCTTGGTAGTAACACAGTTTGCCATCTCGCAGATTTTAATTACCGGAACCATTATCGCTATAAACCAAATGAATTTTGTGCGAGGCGCAGATCTTGGTTTTAATAAAGAAGCAGTACTTGTGCTTAACAGCAATGTGGATAGTTCCGTGAATGAAAGACAGCCTGCGTTCAAACAACAATTGCTTGCGATCGGCGGCGTGCAATCCGTAAGTTTCAGTTCTGATGTGCCTTCATCTCAAAGCAACAGCAGCGGTAATTTTTCTTACGATCATAAGCCCGATGAAAAATTTGAAGTGTATAGAAAGATGGCTGATGAAGATTATTTCAAAACATACGGACTTACAATTATTGCCGGCCGGGTTTACAGCAAAAGCGATACATTAAAAGAAGTGGTGGTAAATGAAACGCTGGTAAAAAAATTAGGCGTAAAAACCCCCCAGGATATTATTGGACATGAATTAAGGGTTGGCGGAGCATGGCGCACCATTGTTGGCGTGGTAAAAGATTTTAAAACCAATTCACTGCGTGAAAATATAAAGCCGCTGGTGATCGGTGAACGCAATACCCGCTATTATTATACGGGTATTAAATTAAATACGCCGCAACTTAATGTTGTTACAAGAAAAATAGAAGCTACATGGAACAAATTCTTTCCTGAGTATGTGTATGCGCCGACATTTATGGACGAGCGCATCAATGATTTTTACGAGCAGGAAAGCCAGCTTTCATTATTGTATAAAATTTTTGCAGCCATTGCGATTTTTATTTCCTGCCTTGGGTTGTACGGGCTTGTTTCTTTTATGGCTGCGCAGCGTACCAAAGAAGTAGGTATACGCAAAGTGCTTGGTGCTTCTGTTGCAAACATTATTTATTTGTTTTCAAAAGAATTTACAGCGCTCGTCATCATAGCTTTTGTTGTGGCAGTTCCTGTTGCTTATTATATGATGAGTAATTGGCTGAACAATTTTGCTTTCAGAATAAATATTACGGTTTGGGTTTTTGTGCTGGCAATTGTTTTATCAGTTGTCATTGCATGGATAACGGTGGGCTATAAATCAATAAAAGCTGCGGTGGCTAATCCTGTTAAATCTTTACGAACGGAGTGAGTAGATTTAATCCCGACCGAAGTTTACAATCCTGACTTTTTAGCGTCAGGACGTCGGTGTGAAATGCTTAAGGACAGGATAAAAATAGAGTCATGATCAAAAATTATTTCAAAATAGCGTGGAGAAATCTTTGGAAGAATAAGGTCTTCTCTGTTATCAATGTCATTGGCCTCGCTATAGGGATGGCAGCTTGCATTGTAATCATGCTTTTTGTGGTCTATGAAAGAAGTTTCGACAACTTTCATAAAAAAAATATTTACCGGCTGAACGAAGTCCAAAAGTTTGAAGGCATGGTCGCCTCGCAAAAAGTTGCTTTGTCCATGTTTCCGATGGGACCAACATTGAAAAATGAATTTCCTGAAATAAAAAATTTTACGAGAATATGGTGGACCGAGAAACTGCAGATGACCTACGGGGAGAAAAGACTTTATCTCCCCAGAGCTCTTTTTGTGGATTCTACTTTTTTGGACATGTTTGATTTCAAGCTGGTAAAAGGAAATAGAAAAACAGTATTGCAACAACCTAAAAGCGCTGTGCTCACTGAGTCAACCGCCGGGAAATTGTTTAACAAAGAAGATCCGATAGGCAAAACCATTACGCATTATGGTGGTGACACTTCGAGTTTCATTGTAACGGGGATTCTGAAAGACGTCCCTCAGAATTCGCAAATCCAGTTCGATGCGCTTTTTTCCTTTAATACCATTATCCAACCTGACTGGATGAATATGTGGGGAGGGAATTGGCTGAATACTTATTTGGAACTGGCCGACAATACAAACATGGCGGGTCTTGAAAAAAAATTCCCTGCTTACCTGAAAAAATACATGACCCAGGATGACGATTGGAAAAATTATGAACTTTTTCTTCTGCCCTTGAAGTCGGTTCATGCCGGCGCCTCAGATATTGGTCTCGATAATGTCAATTACCAAAAATTCAATAAAAACTATACGAATATATTTTCCATCATTGCCATCATCGTGTTAATTATCGCCTGTGTCAATTTCATGAATCTTTCTACCGCCCGATCTGCAGAGAGAGCCAAAGAAGTAGGTATTCGTAAATCGATCGGAGCGCGGCGTTTTCAGGTTAGCTTACAGTTCATTGGCGAAACTGTTTTGCTTTCCCTGGTTGCATTAATCATCTCCTTCCTTCTTGTTCAATTGGCCCTGCCCTACATTAACAATTTAAGTCAGCGTGATCTTCGCTTGCCGTTTATGAATGACCCCTTGCTCCTCCTATATATCATTTTGGGAACTGTTGCTGTGGGCGTACTGTCGGGTATATATCCCGCGATATATTTATCATCGTTTCAACCAGTGAAAGTGTTGAAGGGTTCTATACAAGTTGGCAGGAACAAAGGGGTTTTTAGAAATGTGCTTGTTGTTGCGCAATTCACGAGTGCCATCTTTCTTATAATCGCGACGATTTTCGCTCTCAGGCAGCTGAGCTATATGCAGAGTCGTGATCCAGGCTTTGCCAGGGATCAAATAGTAACCATTCCCCTGGACAGAGTTACGGGAGGAAAGTATGGCGTATTAAAACAGCAACTATCGGAAAATTCACTAATTGCCGGTGTTACTGCGGCACAAGATCAGTTGGGCAGTCATCTTGATCAGTCTGGAATACAGTTTAAGGGCGATGGGCCTTTACGACAATTAACGTCAACAAGACTCATTGTCGACCCCGACTATCTTCATTTGTATAACATCCCATTGTTATTGGGAAAGAACTTTTCAAGTGATAGTTCTGCAAATGGAAAAGAATACATCATTAATGAATCGCTGGCGAAAGAATTATTAAAAGATAATCCAAAACAATCTTATAACTATTTATTAGGTAAGCGCTTTGGATTTGATTCATTAGGAAAAATCGTCGGTATTGCTAAAGATTTCAACTTCAATTCCCTTCATTACAAGATTGAAACCATGTTCATGTTCAATCAAAAAGATTGGGGTTATTCCAATATGTCAGTGAGAATTAACGGCGGCAAAACCAAAGAAGCGCTTGCATACATCCAAAATGTCTGGAGGAAAAATTTTGCGGATCATCCCTTCGAATACCAATTTCTCGACGAACATTTTAAAGATGTGTACAGAGCCGACTCCCAGGTAAGCAATATCGTCGGGATTCTGGCCGCGCTGGCTATCATTATATCGTGCCTTGGCTTGTTCGGTCTTGCGTCTTATTCTGCAGAAAAAAGAATTAAAGAAGTAGGCATTAGAAAAGTCTTGGGTGCATCTGTCCAAAACATCGTTGGACTGCTCTCAAAACATTTTATCAAACTAGTCCTGATTGCTAATTTGATTGCATGGCCAATAGCTTGGCTTGCTCTCAACAGGTGGCTGCAGGATTATGCATATAGAGTAAATATTAGTTGGTGGGTATTTGGAATCGCAGGGTTCACTGCCATGTTGATTGCATTGCTGACGGTAAGCTTCCAGGCAATAAAGTCCGCGATTGCTAATCCTGTTAAAAACCTTAGAACAGAATAAAATTGTGAAGGTGAATTGTCAAGGCAAAATGAATTTTATTTAATCTTTCTCCGCCTTAGGCGAAGGAATTAGAAGGGGGCTCTATGTTCAAAAACTATTTCAAAACCGCATGGAGAAATTTAGGGAAGAATAAAACTTTTTCCATCATTACTATTGCCGGGCTTGCCATTGGTATGGCAAGTTCAATCCTATTACTTAGCTATGTTTCTTTTCAGTACAGCTATGATAAGTTCAACAAGAACGCAAAGAATATTTACCGTGTAAATTTAAGCCAGTATCAAAATAACAATTTAGTTTTCAATAGCGCTGAAAATTATCCTGCATTGGCTCATACCCTAAAGACAGATTTCCCCGAAGTTGTAGATGCTGCAAGGCTTTATAATATGGGATACAAAAACAATTGTGTATTTACATATCAGAATAAATATTTTAAGGAAACTAAATTTTTCTATGCCGATGCTTCTTTTATCGCGATGTTTTCATTTCCTTTTATTGAAGGCGATCCAAAAACTGCATTGACACAATCCTTTACCGCTGTTATTTCCGAATCTTTTTCGCATAAATTTTTTAGAAACGAAAATCCGATTGGCAAGCTTATTCAAATGGATGACGACGACAGAAATTCAGAATTATGTAAGATTAGCGGCGTATTTAAAGATGTTCCTGAAAACTCACACATAAAATTTAATATCCTTATTTCCTATCCAACTTTATATCATCGAAAGGAAGGCACAGTACGTTATGAAGATTCATGGAATCGTAAAGATTTCTATACTTATATTCTTCTCCGTCCCGGCACTAATGTTAATGTACTTGAATCAAAATTTCCTTCATTTATCAATAAATATATTCCCCACGAAAAAGAAAGCCATACTGAAAATAAGCTTGCTCTGCAACCTTTAGAAAAAATTCATCTTGCCCCGAAACTTAACGACGAACCGGAACCAACTGGAAATGGAAAAACTATTTATTTCTTACTTATCATAGCCGTATTTATAATAACAATAGCATGGGTTAACTATATTAATTTATCAACAACTGCATCATCAAACAGAGCAAAGGAAATTGGAATTAGAAAAGTGTTAGGTTCAAACCGATCACAATTAATAAAACAATTCTTAATTGAATCGCTTATTGTAAACCTGGTTGCTTTGCTTATAGCGTTAATGGTTATAATTTTATTACAGCCTGCGTTAAGCAAATTTTTCGCTGTCAATTTTCAATTCAGCGGACTTATTAAAAATGAATATGGGTTAGCTTTTATTCTCTTTCTATTTTTTGGTGCATTTTTCTCGGGATTATACCCTGCTTTCGTTTTATCTTCTTTTAAACCAACTAGGGTATTAAAGGGTAAAATGAGCACATCTAAAAGTGGTACAACTTTGCGACAATCATTAGTAATCTTTCAATTTTCCCTTTCTATATTCTTAATTATCGGAACGTTTGTCGTTTATCAGCAAGTTCATTACATGCTCAATCAAAACTTAGGCATTAAAGTGACGCAAGTGTTAGCCATAAACAGACCGTCTCGCTGGGATAAATCCGATTCAATAAACGGAATGCATGTACAACGATTTAAAGACGAATTGAAAAATAATCCAGCTATTGAGGGCGTAGCTATGTCAAACGCAATACCTGGAAAAGAAATCCGCGGTCGATTAGATTTTCATAAAAAAGAAATGCAAAATGCAAACATTGTTTCTTTAAATACAATTGGAATTGATGATGATTATATCAACGTTTTAGGAATGACAATTTTGGCTGGTCGTAATTTTTCAAAGCAATATCCTACGGACGAAAACGGATTAATTCTTACAGCATCAGCAGTTCAACAACTTGGCTACAAAACGCCGACAGATGCTATTGAAAAACAACTATTACAAGGTGATGTTGGCTACACCATTGTAGGAGTTACAAACGATTTTCATCAGCAGTCACTTGATAAAAAAGCTGAACCAATCGCATTTCAATTTAACGGAAATGATTACGAGGCGGATGAATATTATTTGGTAAAATTAAATACAACAAACGTTCAACAGGCGGTATCCCATGTTCAAAATGTTTGGATGGATACATTTAAAGGCAATCCGTTTAGCTTTTTCTTTTTAGACGAATACTTTAATCAGCAATACAACAATGAAATACAGTTTGGAAAATTATTTGGATTTTTTTCTCTCATTGCAATAGTTATTGCTTGTATCGGACTTGTGGCCTTAGTCGGGTCTATGATTAAACAACGTACAAAAGAAATAGGCGTAAGAAAAGTGTTGGGTGCATCAGTACAAGATGTTCTTGTTTTACTTACTAAAGAATTTATAAAATTAATTCTATTGGCTAATCTGATTGCTTATCCTTTAGGATGGTTATTAATGAATAATTGGTTAAAGGACTTTGCTTATCGAATCAATATCAATTGGTGGATATTTTTTGCAGCAGGTTTACTTGCTGTAATCATTGCATTGACCACAATCAGTTTCCAAGCAGTAAAAGCAGCGATTGCAAACCCTGTGAAAAGTTTGAGAATGGAATAAAAATATTTTATGCTCAAAAACTATTTAAAGATCGCCTTTCGCTATTTGATGCGCTATAAAACGTATACCGCCATCAATATACTGGGATTGGCCGTTGGCATCACGTGCTGCATACTCATTATGTTATTCGTGAGGAGTGAATTGAGTTACGATCGCTTCAATACAAAGGCCAATCGCATCTATAGGGTTTGGCAGGATGAAAAATTCCAGGGCCAGGAATTTAAGAATACGGTGACATCGATTCCTATGGGGCCCGCCATGCAGAGCAGTTTTCCCGAGGTGGAGTCCATGTGCAGGGTGTACGCCTTTAACACGCTGATAAAGGTTAATAACAACTCTTTTAATGAAACCATCACGATGGTGGATTCTACCCTGTTTGGAATTTTTGATTTCCAGCTACTGCACGGAGGAACTCATGATCCTTTTCCAACCAGTAACTCAGTTATCGTTACTCCAAGAATTGCAAAAAAATATTTCGGGGATTCTCCCGATAGCTATCGGGATGCAATGGGCAAAAGCTTTGAAATGCAATTGGGAGATGAAAAACAATTATTCACGATCGCGGGCATAGCTGAACATGCACCTGAAGAATCAAGCATTAAGTATGACATTCTTCTTCCTTTTACGAATGCGAAGCTGGTATTCCAGGAACGAATGTTGCATAGCTGGTTCAATATTTTTAACGAAACCTACGTATTGCTCCACAAAGATGTATTGCCAGCAAATCTTGAAAAAAAGTTTCAGCCCATGCTTAAACAGCAATTGGGACAAGACTATGGCACCGAAGAATTCAACATGTCCCTGCAACCTCTGACCGCTATTCATTTAGACAATTCCTTGCCAGCAGGAATTCAACCGGTCAGTAATCCAAAATATTCTTATATCCTGGCAACGATCGGTATTTTGATCTTGCTCGTGGCGTGCATCAATTTTATTACCCTGTCTGTTGGTCGTTCTACAACAAGAGCACTTGAGGTAGGTGTAAGAAAGGCAATGGGTGCAGAAAGAAAACAATTGATCCGCCAGTTTTGGGGAGAGGCTTTATTGGTAACAGTCATATCTGTGGTGATCGGTTTACTCGTCGCCTTTGGTTTGATCAGACCGTTTAATCAACTCATCAACCGGCATCTCGTTTTCCACTTTGATCCTTTATTCATCCTATTCTGTGTTCTGCTGATTGGAATCATCGCTTTAATTGCGGGCATTTATCCGGCAATCATCCTTTCTGGTTTTAATCCAATCGAGGTGCTCAAAGGAAAATTAAAAATGAAAGACAATGCAGGACTGTTCCGGAAGGCGTTGATCGTTGCACAATTTGTAGCATCCATTGTAATGATCATTTGCACTCTCGTCATCAACAGTCAAATGCAATACCTGCAACACAAAGATCTTGGTTACCAAAAGGAACAGGTAATAATCGTTCCAACCAACAAAAAACGATCGGAAGGATATCCGCTGGCACACCTTTATAAAGCAGAGCTGTCAAAATATTCGGAAGTGTCGAGTGTGTGTGTATCTGTGTTCAGCTTTTCAGAAACGCCTTGGGCTAACCTTGGTTATTCAGATGACAAGAAAAACTACCATACCTTTCAATACAACGAGATCGATGCATCCTTTATTGAAACCATGCAGATACCCATCGTTCATGGCAGAAGTTTTCTGCCTGCAAACACTGCAGATACAAACAATAGCATTCTCGTCAATGAAACGCTGGTAAAAGAATACGGCATAAAAGACCCCGTCGGCAAACGATTCGGAAAATACTCGCAACAAATTATCGGCGTCACAAAAGATTTCAACTATGAGTCCTTGCACAGCAAGATAAAGCCATTGGTGCTTTCTTTAAAATTTGATACGATGGCAAGGCAATCAAATGATGTTTCATTTGCCAACTCTCCCCAGCCCCGCATTTCGGTGCGAATGAAGGCGGGAAATGTCGGGGACAACATCAATATTTTGAAAAGGGCGTGGCAGGTTGTTGCTCCGAACCAGGATTTTGAATACCATTTCCTGGATGAAAGTTTAGCCTCCGCCTATGAGCAGGAACAAAAAAGTGCAACGGTGGTAAAGATTGCTTCGGTTTTATCCATATTCATTGCCTGCATGGGGTTGTTTGGCTTAGCCACCTTAACGGTTACACGGCGTACGAAAGAAATAGGGATACGAAAAGTACTTGGGGCAAACGCCTTGCAATTGGTAAGATTATTATCAAAAGATTTTTTGGTGTTGGTTGTCGTCGCGGCATTGGTTGCTTTTCCCATTGCGTGGTGGGCCATGCAAAAATGGTTGTCCGATTTTGCCTACCGTACAAGCATCGGTTGGTGGGTATTTGCATTGGCAGCAACGGCTTCTATTGTCATTGCACTGGTCACGATCAGCACGCAGTCGATAAAAGCCGCCATGATGAATCCTGTGAAATCTTTGCGAACGGAGTGAGCAAAATTTCATCCCGACCGAAGTTTACAATCCGATCTTTTAGCGTCAGGACGTCGGGGTAAAAAGTTTGAGAACAGACTAAAATTGTGAATGGTGATCCCGATACCTATCGGGAGTGAGTTGTGAATCAAAAAATAATATTTCTTCAATCTTTCTCTGCCTGAGGCGGAGGAATAAAAGTGGGACCCCATGATCAAGAATTTTTTTACAACCGCCTGGCGCAATCTCACAAGGAATAAAACATTCTCCTCGCTGAATATTCTGGGGCTAACTATTGGTATAGCCGTTTGCCTTGTCATCGCTGTGTGGTTGCAGCGGGAACTTAGTTTCGATAATTTTCATCCAAAGGGCAAGCAAATATTCCGGATTGTCAATACGTTCAAGAGTGAAAGTGAATCTTTCTCACAAGCAGGATCGGGTCCCGCGCTCGGAGCGCAGCTGCCAAAACAGTTGCCTTCGATTCAATCAGCCTGCAGAGTTTTCGACCAGGTGTTCAAAGTAAAATCAGACAATGACCAATTCATAGAATCGAAGTGCATAGCAGTTGACAGCAATTTTTTTAGCTTCTTTGGGTTCAGTCTGAAAAAAGGGCAGGCAGAAAAAGTTTTGATCCGGCCTGATCAACTGGTTCTTTCAGAAAAACTGGCGATCAAGTATTTTGGAAATGCTGACAATGCAATCGGCCGAAGACTGCTTATTGATGGCGAGTATCCGATGATTGTCGCTGGTGTTTGTGAAAATCCTCCGCTTAACTCGCATCTGCAGTTTGACCTGGCAGTTCCATATGCCCATCTTAGAAAGATAGCAAATGAGCAATGGAAATTTGATATTGATAATGCATGGGCAGGTGGTTGGCCTTACACTTACATACAGGTAGCCGATCCTTCTAAATGGAAAGAAGTGGAAAAACAGGTTAACAAGGTCGTAGCCCGTTTTTCGGAAAAGGAATGGAAGGAAAATAAAATGTCGTATGCCTATTTCTTTCAGCCAATCACAGATATTCATCTCAGGTCTCATTTGCGTTATGATGCTGATAATAATGGAAACCTTTCGAGAGTAAACGTTTTCTCTATTGTAGGGATTATTGTTTTACTCCTCGCTTGTATTAATTACAATAATCTCACAACGGCAGGGGCCATTAAGCGAGCGAAAGAAACTTCTGTAAGAAAAGTCGTTGGTGCCACAAAAGCCCAGTTAATAAAGCAATTCTTTATTGAAACTTTTTTGATCAGCGCTATTGCCGTTTTGTGTGGCGTTTTATTAGTGAAATTATTATTACCCGTGTTTTCCCAATGGCTGGGTCAATCGTATAATCTTGATTTTTCATTGAGGAATATCCTGGTTATTTGTGGTTTCATTGTTTTTATTTCCCTGGTTGCAGGCTTTTATCCGTCTTTCATTTTATCATCATTTGTTCCTGCTATTTCATTAAAAGGAAATTTTTCACTGAGCGGCAGGGGGAATTTTATCAGGAAAAGCCTGGTGGTATTTCAATTCGCCATCAGTATCGCACTGATCGCGTCGCTGATCATTATCAGTCAGCAAATGCATTTTATTAAAAACAAATCTCTCGGATTTAATGGAAGGGCGGTTGTGGAGGTAAAGTTCTTTGGAGAAAAAAGCGTCATCGATCAGTATTCGTCGCTACGGAGTAAACTGCTGCAAAGTCCATACATTTTAAATGTAAGTAAACACAATCAAAACGTAGTCGGCGGTTTAGGTAATGGATGGACCACTACAGAAAATCTCAAAGGAGAAGAGATCTCCACCAGTTTATATGGAATGAGCGTGGACACCTCTTTTTTTGATACGTATGATATGAAACTGGTAGCCGGAAGATTTTTTTCTCCGGATTTTCCAACGGATACAACAAAAGCACTGCTAGTGAATGAGGCTGCCGTAAGAACATTTGGATGGCAAAAACCAGAGGATGCTATTGGCAAGCGTTTTGGCAAAGGCGATGATCAACAAGTTGTGGTGGGAGTAGTTAAGGACTTCAACTTTGAAAGTTTACATAAACCCGTAGAGGCATTACGTATAGCGTATGCAAAGCAAGGAAACACATTATCGCTCAAAATTGATACGCGGCACACAGATGAAGCGCTGAATCATCTCAAAAAAATATGGGCCACGTCGGTTCCTGAGGTGCCCTTACAGTATGCTTTTGTGGATGAAAAGATCAACCAGCAATATGGAAATGAAAATAAGATGCAAGGTATATTTTATGCTTTTGCAGGGTTATCATTATTAATTGCATGTTTGGGGTTGTTTGGGTTATCGATCTATGTGGTCGAAAGAAAAGTAAAAGAAATCGGTATTCGTAAAGTATTAGGGGCTAGCATACCCGGACTCGTAAACTTATTGTCAATAGATTTCTTGAAGTTGGTATTGTTAGCAATAATAATCGCCACTCCTCTGTCTTGGATATTCATGAACGAATGGTTACAAGATTTTGCTTACAGGATTGACATTAACTGGATGGTGTTTATAGTTGCCGGTTTCGGAGCCGTATTGATTGCTTTGCTGACGGTTAGCTTTAAAGCGATCAGAGCTGCCATTGCTAACCCTGTGAAAAGTTTGAGAACAGAATAAATCGTAAGCTATGATCAAAAATTATTTCAAGATCGCGTTGAGAAATCTTAGGAAAAACAAAATCTTCTCGCTTATCAATATTTTGGGATTAGCAGTTGGCCTTACCTGTTTTATTCTGATTGCAATATTTGTTTACAATGAGCTGAGCTATGACAAGTATCCGGCGGAAGCAAAAAACATCTATCGTATAAATTTATCTGTCACCGGTAATGGCGATGTGGCTGTTTATCCTGATGTTGACATGGCAGTTGGGGAAGGAATCAAAAATGCGTTTCCTGAAGTAAGGGCCTCAACGAGGGTATTGCAGGTTAAAGATTTTGTGACATATGATGACAGGCAATTCAAAGAAGAGCATCTCGCCTTTGCTGATTCCAATTTTTTGCAAATATTTTCGATTCCGCTTATTGAAGGAAATGATCAAAGCGCCTTGGTGCAGCCCAATAGCATTGTTATTTCCAGAGCCCTTGCAAGAAAATATTTTGATGATGAAGAACCATTGGGGAAATCTTTAACAATAGGTGTTCATAATGCAGTGTACAAGATAACCGGTGTCATTGACAAAGTGCCCGATAATTCGCATTTTCATTTCGATGCTTTCTTAAGCCTTTCTTCCCGCCATTTCACCAATGGCACATGGAGCAATCTTGGATTTTACACCTATCTTCTTTTAAATAAAAATACAGATCCCGACAAGCTGCAGGTCAAATTTCCTCAGCTGGTCGCAAAATATGTTGTGCCGGAAATTCAGCATGATATGGGCGTTAGTCTTGCTGAAGCACAGAAATCGGTAAATACATTTCGTTTTTCATTGCAGCCACTCACTGATATTCATTTATACTCCAACACAAAATTTGAACTGGAGGCTAATGGCGATATACAGTACGTGTATATTTTTTCTGCATTGGCTTTATTCATATTACTACTCGCCTGCATAAATTTTACCAATCTCTCCACGGCCCGTGCCGTAAAACGTGCAAGAGAAGTAGGTATCCGCAAAGTAATGGGCTCAATGAGAAAACAGTTGATCTTTCAATTTCTTGCTGAATCCGTATTGTTTGCGCTCTTCTCTATGCTCTGTGCCTATATTTTAATATTTATTCTATTACCTTATTTCAATCAACTTACAAATAAGAATATAAGTTTTGCTTTTTTCTTACATTATCAGTGCATACTTCTGATATTCTTCGTAAGCTTTCTTGCAGGAATATTAGGGGGTATCTATCCCGCCTTCTTTTTATCATCTTTCAACACCATAAAGGTTTTAAAAGGCTCATCATTTTCACAAGGTTCGCCAAAAAAACCATTGCGTAGCAGTTTGATCGTCTTCCAATTCTTTGTTTCCGCCGCCTTGATCATGGCTACAATAATTGTGTACCAGCAACTGCATTACATGCAGAATAAAAAGTTGGGGTATGATAAAGACCAGGTTTTATTTCTTCCCGATGCAAGATTATTGGGTAATAATCAAACTGCATTCAAACAAGACTTATTAAAAGATAGCCGTGTTGTTTCAGTAAGTATTTCAAGAGCAGTTCCCGGCGGCGATATAATGGATGGGACTGAGGTATACCCAAAAAATGCAACATCAAATGGTACCGAGATACATGCGAATATTTCTCATGTGGATTACGATTATCCCCGCACTTTAGGCCTCCATCTCCTGAAGGGCCGATATTTCTCAAAAGATTTTCCAACGGATTCATCAGGAATCGTCATTAATGAAGCCGCCGTGCGTGAATTGGGATGGACAAACGATGATGCCGTCGGTAAAACGATTGTCCGCTCCGGACAGCAGGAGTTAAACGTGATAGGGATTGTTGCAGATTTTAATTATGCCTCTGTCAGGCAAAAGGTCGCCCCGATGATGTTGAT
>VBAQ01000296.1 GCA_005883765.1 Bacteroidota bacterium | reverse complement strand
TCGTTGATAAAGGAAAATCTTTTATTGAGATCGGTGCGTTCGCGGGCTATGAAATGTATGATGCACAGGGCGGTTGTCCTGCGGGCGGTACCGTTGCAGGCATTGGATATGTGAGCGGCAGGCAATGTGTGATTGTCGCAAATGATCAAACGGTGAAAGCCGGTGCATGGTTTCCTATCACGGGCAAAAAAAATCTCCGCATGCAGGAGATGGCTATGGAAAATCATTTACCCATTATTTATTTGGTAGATAGTGCCGGCGTTTTTCTTCCCATGCAGGATGAAATTTTTCCCGATAAAGAACATTTCGGCCGCATCTTTCGCAACAATGCGAAGATGAGTGCCATGGGCATTACTCAAATTGCCGCAGTGATGGGTGCATGCGTAGCGGGCGGTGCCTATCTTCCTATCATGAGTGATGAAACACTGATGGTGGAAGGCGCTTCGATTTACCTGGCTGGACCTTATCTCGTAAAAGCAGCTATTGGCGAGGATGTAGACACTGAAACTTTAGGTGGAGCTACCACACACACTGAAATTTCCGGAATTGCCGATTATAAATTCAAAACAGAACAGGAATGCATGGACCATATAAAAAAAATGATCTCCATGCTGGGCGAACAACAAAAAGCAGGTTTTGATCGCATCGAATCAAACCCGCCTAAGAAGAATGCTGAGGAACTCTATGGAATTTTTCCTTTTGATGGAAAACCCTATGATATGCTCGACGTGATTGAAAGGATTGTTGATGATTCTGAATTTGAACAGTTCAAAGAAGATTATGGCAAGACAATCATTTGCGGATATGGAAGGATAGATGGCTGGGCTGTTGGCATTGTGGCCAATCAAAGAAAGATTGTAAAAAGTAAAAAAGGCGAGATGCAAATGGGCGGTGTGATCTATAATGACAGCGCTGACAAAGGTGCCCGTTTTATTCTCACCTGCAATCAGAAAAAGATTCCGCTCGTTTTTTTGCAGGACGTCACTGGTTTTATGGTTGGCAGTCGCAGTGAGCAGGCTGGAATCATCAAAGACGGAGCGAAAATGGTGAACGCAGTAGCCAACTCGGTCGTGCCCAAAATCACGATCATCATTGGCAATTCTTATGGCGCAGGCAATTATGCCATGTGCGGCAAGGCCTATGACCCTCGATTTATTTATGCCTGGCCTTCGGCAAAAATTGCTGTGATGGGTGGCGACCAGGCGGCAAAAACTCTGTTGCAGATCCAGGTTTCTGCGATGAAATCGAAAGGGCAGGAAATTGCGGCCGAGCAGGAACAAAAACTGTTGAGTGAAATTAAAAACCGATACGATCAGCAAACAACTCCATATTATGCTGCCGCGAGACTGTGGGTGGATGCGATCATTGATCCAATCGATACCAGAAAAGTTATTTCGGAAGCGATTTATGCAGCTAATCATAATGCTAAGATGGATGAAATGAAGTTGGGTGTGTTCCAGGTATAACGCTATGACGAAGCAATGCAGCCCAAAGAATGAAAAGTTTCATGGGCGGATCAACGACCAGTGACCAATGACTTAATGACTAATGTCCCAAGCACAATCAATTCAAATGTATACCGACGGCGCAGCCCGTGGAAATCCCGGACCTGGTGGATATGGCGTGATATTAATGAGTGGCAGTCATCGGAAAGAACTTTCACAAGGATATCGGAAAACAACTAACAACCGGATGGAATTGATGGCTGTCATTGCAGGACTTGAAGCCATCAAAAAGAAAGGGATGAATATTACGGTGTACACCGACAGTCAATATATTGCTAAAGCCATAAACGAAGGATGGTTAAAGAACTGGATCGCTACACAATTTAAAGGAGGCAAAAAAAACAAGGATCTGTGGATGCAGTTTCAGGAGTTGGCGCAAGAGTACCATATAAAATTTGTGTGGGTAAAGGGGCATGCTGACAATCCTTTCAACAATCGATGTGACGAGCTTGCAACAACGGCTGCGGATGGAACTGACC
>VBAQ01000297.1 GCA_005883765.1 Bacteroidota bacterium | reverse complement strand
AAAGTTTTCACGCAACAACTAGTTGTGAGAATGGATCCGAGGGTGAGAACATCTGTTCCCGATCTCCAAAAGCAACACAATCTTTCCCTCCAATGTTACCAGGACATAAAAAAATGCATGGAGGCACTGAATGAAATAAGAATATACAAGACGACGTTAGCGGGTCCGGATTCATTAAATAAAAGAAATCTTCTTGATGCCATTGAGAATACACCACAAGACAGCCGCGAACCAAGCTTTGGAAGATTGAATATTAATTTCGCCGCACTGCAAAATGTTTTACAGGGAACTGACACGCCGCCCACAACACAGACGGTGTTCGCAATCAAAGAAGCACAGAAACAATTGTCTGAGCTGTTAAAAAAATGGGAGGTACTCAAACACAAATAGTTTAACTGCTTGTGTCCAATATCATCTATCATCTG
>VBAQ01000295.1 GCA_005883765.1 Bacteroidota bacterium | reverse complement strand
ATGATCCAACAATGATAGAACCAATTTTATTCTTTTTAATAAAGAAACCAATTACTGTAATTGAAGTAAACAAAATATAGTTTACCCATTGTCCTTCATAAAACCCCTTTATCGGCGTCAATCCCTGCGAGTACAGAGCCTGGTATAAGACGTCAGAGAGCAGCATTGACAAAAGAGGCACAAGAAAAGAAAATCTTTTGTCCCGAATAACTGAGCCAGCAAACAAAGCCATGGCAATTTGCGGGGCAAATCCAAA
>VBAQ01000086.1 GCA_005883765.1 Bacteroidota bacterium | reverse complement strand
AGTAAAAATTGCTGTAGTTGCGATACGGTTTGCCCAGGTAGGCATCCATGATCTCCCATTTCAATGCTTCGTAAAATGCATTTTGATCGGTATTGGTAAAGACTATGATGCCCAGCTTTTCTTCCGGCAGCAATGTCACACTCGTTACAAAACCATTGACTCCACCAGTATGAGAAACGATCTTTCTGCCGCAATATTCCTGCAGGAACCATCCTAAACCATACAATGAAAAATGACCTTCATTGAAAGTTGAGCCGCCATTTCCGAGAATGGAATGCGGCGTTCTTGTTTGAACGATGTCGGATGAAGGAACTACTTCTTTTCCGTTATATTTCCCATTATCCAGTTGCATCATCACCCAATGGCTCATGTCGTTTGCTGAAGAGCCAATGCTTCCGGCCGGAGCGAGGTTATCGATAAAACAAAAAGGAATTTTCACCAACTTTCCTTCGGCTTTTGTATATGGAGAACATTTATTCGAGGCGTTAGGAAAATCTTTGCTTAGTGGCAATGTATTTTTCATGTCAAGAGGAAGAAAGATCTTAGCCTTGATAAAATCTTCCCACTGCATGCCTGTGACTCTTGGAATGATTTCGCCTGCTGTCAGAAATGCAGCATTTGTGTAGCCCCACGTGGTTCTGAAGGGATAAGTGGCCTTGATATGGCTCATCTTTTCGATCACTTCCTTTCTTGTAAGATTGGACGTCCAATAAGTGAAATCGCCCTGGAATGTTCTAAAACCAATACGATGGCAAAGAAGATCGCGAATGATCGCCTGTTCGCCGGCAGCTTTATTGTCCAGCTTAAATTCAGGGATCCATTTTGTCACCCTGTCATCCAAAGAAAGTTTTTTGTCCGCATCCAACATGGCTAAGGCAGTTGCAGTAAATGCTTTGCTGTTGCTGCCGATCATGAATAAAGTGTTTTCATCCACCTTGTCCTTGGTGTCATAGTCCCTTACACCATAACCTTTCATTACCACCACCTTTCCATTTTTTACAACGCACACGGCCACGCCTGGGATTTCCCAATCGGTCAATGCCCTGTTCACATAGTTATCCAGGCTATCTTTTACAAACGAAGGAATGCCTGACTGCACGTGAGGAAGGGAGTCTATTTGAGGAAAGCCATATATAAATGATGCGGTTAGAATTGAGCAGGAAATAAGTCGTTTCATGATTTCATTTTTTATCGGCAAAAAGCTTTTTCTTCATTGAGCCAAAAACTAATCGCAGGATCAAAGGAATGGAAATCGGTATCCAAAATGCTATTATCGGTGAATAGAGGTAGACGAACGAGAAAATAATAAAAATAACCGGCACTGTAAGCGAGCGCAATGAAAAATATTTTGACATCGGCTTTGTAAGATTTTCAGTTAAATGCCGGTCAGGCTTACTAAGATAACGCCACATGAAAAAATTGACAATTCCCACCAGTGAAATATTTACTGTGTAAAATATAATAGGGGTTATTACAGATCTTAAAACATATTCGCTGTAAAATGCGGTGCTGAAGGGCATCAGCACTATGGTAAGGAGAAGAAGAATGTTCAGCCATATCAGCCTTTCGGTATAGTTTATCACAAACCCGAACATCCGGTGATGCATGACCCAGTATTGTCCAATCAATAGGAAACTTACCAGGAAGCCAGCAAATTTCGGAGCCAGTTGTGCCAAAGCCTGTAACACTGTAAGCTCAGATAATTCTTCTTTGTGGATTTCAGGAACTTTGATCTCTATTATCAGCAGAGTGATCGCAATAGCAAATACGGCATCACTGAAAAAGATCATTCGCTCAAGCTGAAATCCTGCCTTGCCAGCAGGCAGGTCTTTTTTTAACTCATTATGCAGTTGGTTTGCCATCGAAGACTTTGGAAATTTTCTTGTAAGGATGTTTCAATCTAAGTTTAGTTATCAATAGCCTGGTACACTAACGCTTTGAATTTTTCATGGATATCACCGTGGCTGTTTGGAAATAGCTGGAGAAAGAGTTGCGCTATGATCTTTTCTTTTGGATCGATCCAATACGATGAGCTGAACATTCCTCCCCAGGAGAAAGTGCCAGGAGAAGCAGGGCTATTAACAGCAGATCTTTCGGTTGCTATGCCAAATCCCAAACCAAATTTGTCATTTCCAAAATCAATGTCACCGATCTGGTTGGTGGTCATCATTCTTATGGTCGAGCGACTTAAGATCCTTTTGCCATTGTATTCGCCCCCATTCAGAAGCATCTGCATAAAAACACTATAATCGTAAGCAGTAGACGAAAGTCCGCCCCCGCCTGAATAATACGTGCCGTCCATGCTTGGATAGTTCACGTATACGGTGCCATTCAATTCAAATGTTTCACTATCTTTTAGAATATGCTTAGTCGAATCTTCCGTATACAATGTAGCCAGGCGGTTTCTTTTTTCTTTCGGCAAATAAAAATAAGTGTCCTTCATGCCCAGCGGTTCAAATATTTTTTTCCTGAAAAAATCATCAAGGGTCATTCCACTCACCACCTCGACCAAATATCCTAACAGATCAGTATTCAAACCATAGGTCCATTTTTCACCGGGTTGATGCATTAACGGAAGCCCGCCAAGAATTTTCATTTTATTAGCCAAAATGATTTTATCAACCCCGATGCCGCCCACTACTCCTGCCTTATAATAGATGGCATTGGATTCTTTTGTTCCTATTTGGGCATAGGCAATTCCGGATGTATGCGTGAGCAGGTCGTGGATCGTAATTTCTCTTTTGGCTGGGACGGTCGTATAGGTTGTGTCAGCTGGATTGAATTTATCCAGCACCTTTGGTTTTTTAAATTCCGGGATGTATTTGCTAATTGGGTCGCTTAATAAAAGTTTTCCTTCCTCGTACAACATCATCACCGCTACGCTGGTGATGGCCTTGGTTTGTGATGCAATGCGGCAAATAGCATCTTTTTTCATCGGAGTTTTTTTGTCAATATCGTCATAGCCTAGCCCTTTGTAGTAAACAATCTTACCATTCCTGGCTACGAGCACTGTCGCGCCTGCTACCCATTTATTGTCGGCGTATTCCTTCACCAGGCTATCAATTCTTGCCAATCGTTCGGCCGACATGCCAACAGATGCGGGCGATGCAACGCTGAGAGCTGGCGCATTTGCAGGTTTGACGTACGTTACAGTACCTAAATTTGGAGTTTGGCCATGTAAGCATAAAGTAGCGCAGAAAATAGCGGCGGCTGTAATGATTCCCTTACAGCGTGGACCATGCAAATAAAAAAAGGGTAAAAATAGCTTCCTCATAGTGGTGATTAATTGGGCTTAGAAAGGTAGTATATAATTTCAATGAAATGCTTTCATTTTAAGCAGGCGAAAGAGAAAATCTAAAATGATTTTTCCTTTCTCGCTTCCGTCGCTTTGAAATACTCATAGCATTTCTTGATGTAAGATTGAAACTCGTAGTCTGACGCCAATAATGTAAATTGATAGGTTGGGCGATAGATGACCATAAAACTGTCCAGGTTCTCACTGTTAAGATTGGTCAGGCGCCGCACCAACTGTTTATTGAAGCGATGGTCGATGAACTTTTCATGCTCTTGTCCAACGAGTCTTTCCTGGAACTTCAGCATATTCTTGTTACGTCGAAATTGAAACATCCTGATTATCTCATCGAGGTCAAAACCGACGCCTACGCCGCCAGCGCCACCGCCCATGGTCGGTCGCAGCTTTGGCCGTTCGAAATCGAAAACCTTTGCATAATCACGCCGGTTTTGAATGGAATCCAGCCTGTAATCGTGCGGCATCACGGTCACACCTTTCAATACAGTTACATTGATGTGAAGCGCTATGTCAAAATGCAAAGGATCAGTCATTTTTAGTACTGAAAATTTCATCGTTGGTTTTCCTAAATAAGAGAACCATACGGAATCTTTTTCCCTCACATCAATTTCATAGCCGCCCATGCTGTTCGTAAACGTCCCTTTCCCTGAAGTGCTTAAAACGGTTACAGCTTCGAGCGGGTAGATCCGTGAGCTGTCATACACCGTTCCTTTGACTTTGAATTGCGCGTGTGCTGGTAAACAGAATAAACTGGCCAGGCAGGAATAAAAAATATAAATGCTTTGTTTATTCAAAAGGGAACAATTAATTCGCAAGTAACGGAACTAAATGCAAATGGTATTCTAAAGTCATTGAGGTCAAAAAAGGCATATAGGTCAAATTTGACTCACATGACTCATGTGACCTATTTGACCAACTGCTTTACCAGCTCTTCAATAATTACAGGATAATTCGCATGTTCCAGCGCGTGAATACGCCTGGCCAATATTTCAGGCGTGTCCCCCTCAAGAATGGGGCACTTTATCTGCAAAATGATATCACCATGATCATAGTGCTCATCGACATAATGAATGGTGATGCCGCTTTCCTTTTCATTGGCCGTGAGAACGGACTCGTGTACCCGATCTCCATACATACCCTGGCCCCCGTATTTTGGCAATAGTGCCGGATGGATATTGATAATGCGTTTGGGAAACGCTTTCAAAAGGGAGCCTGGTATCTTCCAAAGAAAACCTGCCAGTACAATAAAGTCGATTTTTTTTTCAATTAAATCATTCAGGTAACCGTCACCCAAAAAGAATTTTTCTTTTTCAATAACGAGAGCAGGGATTTGCTCTTTTTCCGCAATTTCTAATACACCTGCTTTTTTTTTGTTACAAACAATTAATGCAATTCTTGCCAATGTGGAATTCCTGAAATGGTCAATGATCTTTTGTGCATTTGAACCCGCGCCGGAAGCAAAGATGGCAATGTTAGTGGTGAGTTGTGTCCGCCAGGACTCCTTTGAAGAGTTGTGAATTGTGGGTTCGGTGGGATTTTGACTCTGAACTCCTGACTCTGAACTTTGAACTGATCGGTTTGGCATCTATAATAATTGTACCCTTTAATATATCTCAAATATCGGTGAAATGAAAAATTAATTTCAGTTGCAAACATTTTAAGATTCAGTTGACGAAAATGTGACACGCATTGAGCAACAATTTTTTTTTTAATAATTGCCTGAAATGCACGCGGGTAAAGACTTAAAAAAATTTTAAAGCCGATGTTTTTTTATAGTGTTACTGACTTATTTTTGCAGCCAACTGGAGTTTTATCCACATTCTAGCTTAACCGAGACTATGATCCCATGTAATCCAATCAACAGGAAGTTCGCTCTGGTATTTTTTGCTCTCACTTTATTCTCTTTTCAAATAATTTCTGCACAGGATGGGAAGGCGCTCTTTAATAATAATTGCGCAAGTTGTCACAGTCCGTCAAAAGATATGACAGGCCCGAAGCTCGGAGATGTATTAGAAAGGGAACCTTATAACGGTGACATAAATAAAATTGTCAATTGGGTACACAACGTCGATAAGTTACTCGCAACGGATCCTTATTATAAAGGACTGATGGCGAAGTATGGCGCCAGGATGACGCAATTCGCCAACTTAAGTGATAAAGACATTGCAGCTATAATCGGGTATACCCAAAAAGCATACGCAGATGCTCAAAAACCACAGCCGCCTACCGACGGTGAAACAGCTCCTGAAGGTAATAGGAACTGGATCATCTTCGGTGTCATCTCTCTCATCATGGCGGTCATCGCCCTGATATTAATGCAGGTAAACAGCAACCTGAAAAAGCTTTCCGATGATAAGGAAGGAATATTGCGTCCCGAACCGGTTCCTTTTTATAAGAACAAAGTTTACATCACACTTGGCACATTACTGTTATTTATATTAACCGGCTATTATATTACCAAAGGTGCTATCGGCCTCGGCCGCCAAAAATCTTACGAACCGAGACAGCCTATCTATTATTCTCATCGCGTGCACGCCGGCATCAACCAGATCAGTTGTTTATATTGTCACGGTAACGCCTGGGAAAGCAGGCATGCTGCTGTCCCGTCTGTTAATGTTTGCATGAATTGCCACAAGGCTATTCAGAGTTATGAAAAGGGTCCCAAGCTATATGATGCAGTGGGCAATGAAATAAACGGCACCGTGGAAATTCAGAAATTATATAAGTATGCGGGCTTTGATCCTGCTAATGCGGCTAAATGGAATCCATCCATGGCGAAACCAGTTGAATGGATAAGGATCCACAGTCTGCCCGATCACGTTTTCTTCAGCCATGCTCAACATGTGCGTGCAGGAAATGTACAATGCCAAACCTGCCACGGTTCAATTACTGAAATGGATGAAGTAAAACAATTCGCAGAATTGAGTATGGGCTGGTGCATCAATTGCCACCGCGAAACAAAAGTAAATTTTGACTATAATGACAGCACGGGAAATAAGTTTTACAGCATTTATGAAAAATTCCATAACGATTTCAAAGCTGGCAAAATGGACAGCATAAGAGTGAAGGATATTGGCGGAATCGAGTGCCAGAGATGTCATTATTAAAACAACGCCTCCATCGCCTAATCGGGAGTTGTGGGGCAGAGTTCTTTTTTCTTTTGAAAGTTTTTCTGATAGAAATAATTATCGTTTAATCAACAGCATTGCTACTATTTGCTGCGGTTGCGTCGCACACTTGTACTGCAACAATTCTGTTCAGCAATAAAACTAAATTCCTTTCGGGGAAATGTATGGGAAAAAAAATTTGGCAAAAGTTCGGTGAATTGACCAATGAAGCGGCGGTTAGCTTGTCTGCCGGCAAGGCAGAACAATTGGCCGGGGACGAATTCAAAGATGAATTACCATTTGAAGATATTGATGGTGGGATAATGGATGCTGCCACGCCACGCCGTGATTTCTTAAAATATCTCGGCTTCAGTACGGCGGCGGCAGCTCTTGCCGCCGGATGCAAAATCCCTTCACGCAGGGTTGTCCCTTTTGCCAACAAACCTCCCGATGTTTTTCCTGGCGTTGCTAAATACTATGCTACTACTTATGTTCAGGATGGCGATGTTCTTCCAATCATTGCAAAAGTGAGAGATGGCCGCCCCATCAAAATCGAGGGAAACGATCTTTGCTCATTTACAAAAGGCGGCACCTCTCCCCGGGCACAGGCCTCAGTTCTCGACCTGTACGACATGTACCGGCTGCCGCATCCGAAAAGAAAAGTCGGTGGTAAATTTGAAGAGATCCCAACCTTTGACCAGTTAGATAAAATGGTGGGTGATGCCTTTGCTGGTTTAAGTGGCGCACCTGTCATATTACTCACAAGTACTATTACATCACCCACAACCAAGCAACTCATCAGTGAGTTTTTGGCAAAATATCCAGGCAGCAAGCATGTGCAATATGACGCGGTTTCATACAGCGGTATGCTGCAGGCCAATGAAGCTTCATTTGGAAACAGGGCTATTCCTTCTTACCGTTTTGAAAATGCAAAAGTGATCGTCGGTTTGGGTGCCGATTTTTTAGGGACATGGCTAAGCCCGGTCGAATTTGCTCGCGGGTACTCTGTTGGCCGTAAGATCGATGAGAAGAATCCGCAGATGAGCAAGCACTACCAGTTTGAAAGTTTTTTGAGCATGACCGGTGCTTGCGCAGATGAGCGCTTCACTCATCGTCCTTCAGAAGCAGGTGCTGTGGCGCTGGCATTGTATGCAGCCCTGGGCGGCAGTGCTTCTCCTCCGGCTATTGCTGATGCCAAACTCAGGCAGGCAATCAATAAAGTTGCCAATGATCTGAAGAACGCCAACGGTGCCGCCGTTGTCGTTAGCAGAAGTAATGATGTGAATGTTCAGACGATCGTGAATGCTATTAACAGCCAGATCGGTGCTTATGGGAAAACAATCGATTGGTCAAGGACTTTAAATTATCGCCAGGGGATTGATAAAGACATGGTTGATCTTGTAGCCGCGATGCAGAATGGACAAGTAGGCGCGATACTAATCTATGGAGCCAATCCTGCTTATGATTATTTTGATGCCGAACGCTTCAAATCAGCATTAAAAAAAGTCAGGCTTACCGTTTCGTTCAATGAAAAGCTCGACGAAACATCTGAGCTCTGTCAATACCTGGTTCCCAATCATCATTACTTAGAAAGTTGGGGCGATGCCGAACCCAAAGCGGGCTATACCAGTTTTATTCAGCCAACCATTTTCCCTCTTTTCAAAACAAGATATTTTCAAACGTCATTACTAAAATGGGGACAGCCTGCCGCGCAACCAGGTGGTAGTGCAACTCCTGACTATGAAACTTATTTTAAGAATTATTGGACAGGTAAACTAGGAGGCGCAAACGCATTTGATGCCGCTTTACAGAACGGCGTGATAGAATCTGCAGCAACATCAGCTTCCGGAGGATCATTCAATGGAGGCTCAGTGACAGCCGCTGCGTCAGCGATCGGCTCTGCAAGAAAAGGTGGGAAAGATGAAATTGTATTGTACCAAAAAGTTTCTATTGGTACTGGCAAACAAGCGGGCAATCCGTGGTTGCAGGAAATACCTGATCCCATTTCAAAGGCAACATGGGATAATTATGCATTGATCTCAATGGCAAAAGCAAAAGAGCTGGGCATTGATTACGATACAGTGGATTACGAATATTATCCTGCAAAGCCTGTCATCAGCATCAAAGCTGGGAACAAAGAATTGAAACTGCCTGTCCTGGTCACGCCGGGTATGAATGCAAACACCATTGCCGTTGCCGTTGGTTATGGCAGAACAAAAAATTTGGGAAAGGCAGCAGAAGGTGTTGGGCAAAATGCTTATCCCTTTGCTACATTTAACGGAACTAATGTTGTTTATTTTACTTCGGATGTGACAATTTCCAAAACCGGCGACTCACAGAAGATCGCACAGATGCAAATACAAAATTCTTATGAGGGCAGGAAGGAAGTTGTGAGAGAAACAACATTGGGCACGTTCAGGAAATATCCAAATCAATACAAAGAATACAGAGAAGAACTTACAAAGGAATTTGCGCCGCAAACAAGTGACTTCCGGAGAGATGCCACCATTTACCCCGATTTTCTTCAACCGGGTGGACTCAAATGGGGCATGAGCATAGACATGAACAGCTGCATTGGTTGCAACGCTTGTGTCGTTGCTTGTCATGCGGAAAATAATGTTCCTGTTGTTGGAAAACGAGAGGTGCTTCGATATCATGATATGCATTGGTTGCGCATTGACAGGTATTTTGTAAGCGATGAAAAAAATCCTGATGAACTGGCTGCCGTTGTATTTCAGCCGATGCTATGTCAGCATTGCGATAATGCACCTTGCGAAAATGTATGTCCTGTCTCGGCAACCAATCACAACATAGAAGGCATTAATCAAATGGCCTATAACCGGTGCGTCGGGACAAGATATTGTGCCAATAATTGTCCATATAAAGTTCGTCGATTCAATTGGGCGGATTACACAGGTGCTGACAGTTTTCCTAATAACCAGGATCAATGGATAGTTGGCAAGTTGGATGACGTAGTAACAGAGCAAATGATGGATCCTGTAACTCGCATGGTGCTCAACCCGGATGTTACTGTTCGCAGTCGCGGTGTGATGGAGAAATGCAGCTTCTGCGTACAGCGTTTGCAAGACGCAAAACTGACTGCTAAAAAAGAAGACCGGGTGTTAAAGGACGGTGAAGCAAAAACCGCTTGCATGCAAGCTTGCCCTACTGACGCTATTGTTTTTGGAAATGTACATGATAAAGAAAGTCGTATTGCAAAAATGCGCGAAGAAAATGAGCAACGTACCTTTTATGTAATTGAGCATTTACATACGTTGCCAAATATAAACTACCTGGCTAAGGTTAGAAATACGGATGAGATCATTGAGCCGGAGAAGGGATAGTTGAGCTCTATGTTGAGGTTAAGAAATTTTTGACTTTTGAATTTGGGATTTGTTATTTGTAATTTTTTTAAATTATGGCATTACTCCGATACGAATCACAGGTTAGAGCGCCGCTGATAGAAGGGACGAAAACTTATCACCAGGTGACGGAAGATATTTGTCGGCCAGTGGAAGCGAGGCCAACCCGTTTGTGGTGGATGGGTTTTTCTTTTTCGGTGCTTCTTCTTTGTTTTGGAATTCTTTCGGTAACCATGGAGGTTATTTATGGTGTAGGGCAATGGAACCTGAACAAAACGGTGGGCTGGGGTTGGGATATCACCAACTTTGTGTGGTGGATCGGGATTGGTCACGCTGGCACGTTGATTTCTGCCATCTTATTGTTATTTCGGCAGGGCTGGAGAACGGGCGTAAACCGCGCAGCAGAAGCAATGACAATTTTTGCGGTGATATGCGCGGGACAATTTCCTATCTGGCACATGGGCCGTGTATGGATGGGTTTTTTCGTGTTGCCTTATCCTAATACACGCGGCCCGGTATGGCCAAACTTCAATTCAGCATTGTTATGGGATGTATTCGCCATCTCAACATATTTTACAGTATCCTTATTGTTTTGGTATAGCGGCTTACTTCCTGATCTGGCCAGCCTTCGTGACAGGGCAAGATTGAAATGGCGAAAAATGTTTTATGGCGTGGCCGCATTTGGATGGTCAGGTTCAACAAAACACTGGCAACGGTTTGAAATACTCGCCCTGGTGTTAGCAGGGTTGAGCACGCCGCTGGTATTATCGGTGCACACGATTGTATCATTTGACTTTGCCACTTCAGTGGTTCCAGGCTGGCACACGACCATCTTTCCTCCTTACTTTGTCGCCGGTGCCATCTTCTCGGGATTCGCCATGGTGCAAACATTATTGGTCGTAACAAGGAAAGTTTTAGGGTTAGAAGAATATATAACCATAGAGCATATTGAGGTGATGAATAAGATCATTATTCTCACAGGGTCAATTGTGGGTATCGCGTACCTGACAGAATTATTTGTTGCATGGTATAGTGCTAATCCTTATGAAAATTTTGCATTCCTGCAAAACAGGGTGAATATAAATAGCCCATACGGATGGAGCTATTATATCATGATGGGATGTAACGTTTTGTCGCCACAGATTTTCTGGATAAGAAAGATGAGACGGAACCTTGTTCTCACTTTTTTCATGAGCATACTTGTGAATATAGGTATGTGGTTCGAGCGTTTTGTGATCATCGTTACATCTGTTTATCGCGAATATCTCCCGTCGGCATGGAGCACATACTATAGACCTACTGTGTGGGAAGTAGGTTTTTATCTGGGAACGGTCGGTTTATTTTTTACTTGTTATTTCTTGTTTGCAAAATTCTTCCCTGTAGTTGCAGCCGCGGAGATCAAGCATCTTTTGAAAAAGAGCAGTGATGGATTTAAACACAAGATGGGTGAGCTGGAAAGCGAATCAATGGAAGCGTTTGTAGAACGGCATGGGCATGATCATGGCGCTTAATGCCCTGTCCTTCGCCTCAGGCGGAGAACTTAGATCGACGTGATTTTGTTTTAGGTAGTAAGATGAGGAATTGAGAACACAATAATTTTTTTTAATCACCTTGGACTTTAGGAAAAGTTGACTGATTAGAGTGATTGCGAAGTTCAAGATTAAAAGTCCCTTTAGGGATTTAGGGTATGAGTATTAAAAAGTTTGTAGTCGGAAGTTTTGATGATGAAGCGGTGTTATTTCCTGCAGTGAGGAGTGTTCGCAGATCAGGATACAAGATGCATGAAATATTTACGCCGTTTCCTATTCATGGCCTGGATAAGGCAATGGGCTTAAAAGATACGAGCTTAGACACGGCCGGATTTATTTATGGTATTACGGGAACCGCCACAGCACTTGGCTTTATTAGTTGGGTATTTACCTATGATTGGCCGCTAAACATTGGGGGTAAGCCACATTTTTCCCTGCCTGCATGGATACCCATTACTTTTGAGCTAACGGTTTTGTTTGCTTCAGTTGGAATGTTTCTGACTTTTTGTTATTTGTGCCAGATGGCTCCCTTTGTCAAGAAGGATCATTTTAATCTTCGTTCTACGGACGATCTATTTGTTATGGTGCTGGAATGCACCGATAAAACAAATGAAGCTGAAGCTGTGACTTTTCT